>JBFMGR010000002.1:41232-75541 GCA_040753135.1 Patescibacteria group bacterium
TTCGCGAGTAATCGCGACTAACTTAATTTCTAATTACCAATATCTAATTCCTAATGAAATTCTAAATTCTTAATTTTTTAGCATCAGGCATTTCATTGGAAATTAGGAATTAGAAATTGGAAATTTTATAAAGAATAGGAGATGAATTGGAAATTAGAAATTAGAAATTGGAAATTTTTAAGGTATGTTGTTTCACTACACCGCCGCTGATTCTCACGGCAAAGTTTACCAAGCCGATGTCGAAGCCAGCTCTTTAGACGAGGTTTTGGGTTTGATTGCCAAGCAAGATTTAAAGCCGATTAGTGTTAAACCCTTGAAAGAAGTGGTTGTGGTTAAAGATAAATTTGCCGGCTTAATAGGCGGGGGGAAGATTACCCTTCAGGACAAGATTTTTTTAATGAAGTACTTATCTTTGATGCTTCGGGTTGGCACAGATTTATTTAAAGCGATTGATATCTTGATTCAGGATTTTACCAAGCCGGCAATCAGGAATTTTTTGCTGGAAGTTAGGGGCAACTTGGAAAAAGGCAATCCTTTTTACACTTCTTTCCAAAACCACCCGGAAATATTTTCCGGTATTGTGGTTAATTTGATAAAAGCCGCAGAAACTTCTGGCAATCTGGAGCAGACTTTAATGGAAATCTCTGATTCTTATGCCAAAGAAGCTGATTTAAAGGGCAAAGTCAGAAGCGCCTTAATCTATCCGGTTCTGCTTTTAACTGTTTCTTTTGCGATTGTTGTTTTGTTGGTTACTTTTGTTTTGCCGCGAATTTCGGTTGTTTTTGAAGGCAGCGGAGCCGAGATGCCTTTTTACACTCGAATAATAGTTTCATTTGGTAAATTTGTTAACCAGCATTCTTTGCTTGTTTTGCCGTTGCTTTTTGGTTCGCTGATTGGTTTAGGAGTTTTTCTTTTCAAGACTGGACGGGGCAAGCAGATCTCTAATAATCTTTTAAGAAAAACGCCTTTAGTTAAAGACATTTTTATGAAATTAGCAATCCAAAGGTTTTCTGCCACTTTGGGGAGTTTATTAAAAGCCGGGATTCTTTTTGTTACTGCCTTAGAGATTACCGCCGAGGCAGTTGGAGAGGAAAATATGAGGCGGGCGCTGTTAAGAATTGCCAAAGAAGAAATTAGCCGAGGGGTGCCGATTGGCGAGGCTTTTAAAAAGGAACAGATTTTTCCCCAGGTGGTGATTAACTTGATCGCGATTGGCGAAAAATCAGGACACGTTGAAGAAATTTTGGGGACTTTGGCTGAGTTTTATGAGAAAGAGATTGACGAATCCTTAAAAACCTTTGTTTCTTTTTTGGAACCGGCCCTGCTTATCTTCATCGGCGGGATTGTTGCCCTGATTGCTTTTTCTGTAATTATTCCAATTTACCAATTGGTCAGTCAATATTCATAAATTTGAATTATGAATTATGGAATTTTATTATTGAATAACAACCCCAAAATCTCCAATCTCCAATTTTCAAAAAATTTAAATTTTGAAGTCTTTTTGAATTTTAATCTTTCATTTTGACTTTTGACTTTTGAATTTCGTTGGGTTTTAAGAATTAGAAATTAGAAATTGGAAATTCTATAAAGAATAGGAGATGAATTGGAAATTGGAAATTAGAAATTGGAAATTCTAATTCATGATTCATTATTCATTATTCCGCGGCAAAGCCGCCTTTATGCTGATTGAGCTGATTGTTACCTTGCTAGTTTTGTCTGTTTTGGCGACAATTGGCGTTGCTACATATTCAAATTCTTACCGCCAAAGCGTTTTAAAGAATAGCTTTGAAGAGATTATCTTTTTAATCCGCTTAGCTCAACAAGAATCAGTTTCTCAAAAAGAAGGCAATGCTTGGGGAGTTAGGCTTGATAATACTAATACCTCCTCTCCTTTTGTTGCTGTTTTCTCCAGCACTTATGCGCCGGCTAATGTCAAAGAGTATTATTCTCTGCCGAATCAAGTTAAGTTCCAGACTCCTTCGGCTGGCAATTATGATGAAGTCCTTTTCCAGAAGCTAACCGGTTTGCCGGACGCCAGTTCTACCATTGAGCTGGTTTTATCCGGCTCTTCACAGGTAAAAACGATTGTGATTAACTCTGCCGGCGGGATCTCGGAAGAGTGAAGCTCATTAATTTCTAATTTCTAATTCCTAATTTCCAATTTTAAGATTTAAATTAGATGGAAGACGGTCAATCTAAAAGGGTTTATAATTTAGAAGAGAGAAGCGCTGAATTTGGCGAAGCGATTATTGATTTTTGTAAGGAAATCCCTAAAAATTATATAACTTTGCCAATTATAAATCAGTTGATTCGTTGCGGCACCAGTATTGGCGCTAATTATTGTGAAGCGGACTGCGCTGAATCTAAAAGAGATTTTGAACATAAATTGGGAATCTGTAAAAAAGAAGCCAAAGAAGCTAAATATTGGTTAAGAATGGTTTCTCGGGCCGCTCCCGGATTAGCTGGCCGGGCAGAAGAATTATCTCAAGAGGCAAATGAACTCCAATTGATTTTCATTGCTATTATTAAAAAATCAAGGAATAATAAAAGCAGTTGAGAAAAGAATTTGAAATTTTCTAAATAGTAATTATGAATTGGGAATTAGGAATCCGAAATTTTCTGGACAATGTCTAAATTTTGGAAATTAGAAATTGTCCGCCGAAGGCGGATCCGCCTTTGGCGGAGAAATTTTATAAAGAATAGGAGATGAATTGGAAATTAGAAATTAGAAATTGGAAATTTTATAGAGGTCAATCTCTGATAGAGCTTTTAGTTGGTATTGGCGTGATTGCGGTTATCTCAACCTCTGTTGTTGGTTTGATCTATGCTTCTTTGAAAAGCGCCAAGGTCTCTCGGGAGCGATCTCTGGCCCAATCTTTAATTAATGACATGGCCTCTTCTGTAGAAAGTTTGATTAATGATGACTGGCATTCGCTTTGGTCAGCCAGTGGCGGAATAGTTTACTTATCTTTGGATGAAGGCGCAGACAGCGCTAATAATAACAGTCTTGCTTTAGACGAAATCTTTGGCTTTAATGCCGCGATTAATCTCGGTTCCTCGGGCAATACCTCTTTGGCTTCAGCTTGGCAAACAAGCGATAACTGCCAAGCGGGCCAATGCTTGAGCTTTGACAACGTTGATGACTATCTTCAGGTTAGCGACACCACTGCCACCTCCAGCCCGATTGATTTAACTACCGCAATGACTTTTTCTGTTTGGGTTTACCCGACAGATCTTGCTGCTTACGATCCCATCTTGGCTAAAGTTTCTACTTCAACTGTCACTGGTTATGAACTGGCTAATTCTTCTGGCAGTTTGAGATTAATTCTGAAAACTCCTTCTACTACTTGTGATTATTCTGCCGGAACTTTAGCCCAGAATGTTTGGCAGCATGTTGTGGCAGCTTATGATGGTTCAAATATCAACCTTTATCTTAATGGCCAACCGGTTGGCAGTCCGTCTGCTTGCTCAACCGGAGCCGCGGTTAATGATGAGAACCTTTTAATCGGCGGTCGGGCGACTGATTCGGCTAAGTTTTCCGGCCGGATTGATGAAGTCAGAATTTATAACCGGGCCTTAGATTCTCAAGAAATTAGCGGCCTTTATTCTGGAATTAACAAATTTTATCCATTTAATAGCGCCGGCATCTGGCAGTTAAAGCACGGTAAAGAAACAACCGCTGTGGCAAATATTGAGTTCACCCGGTCTTTTTATTTAGAAAGAGTTTTAAGAGACAGCAGTAATAATATCGTTGCTTCTGGCGGAGACAATGATCCGGGAACAAAAAAAGTTATTTACACGGTTAGTTGGGGCAACGGTTTTCTCGCTTCACAAGAAGAATATATTACCAGGACTAATTTGAACAATGTTTTTTATCAAACCGATTGGTCCGGAGGAAGCGGTTCTCAAGAGGCAGTTTTTTTTTCTCCAACCGAGTTTGATACTGCCAGTTCGGCGATAATTTTTTCTGGGGGCAGTTTGGAGTTGAATCTTGCTTCCAGCACTTCAGGAGATTTGAGTTCAGTTGTTTTTGACAGCCAGCAAGAAAAAGGCGTTATTTTACTGTCTTTGCTTTGGCAGGGGACTTTAGGCAGCGGCAATTCTGTCAAATTTCAGTTAGCAAGCGCGGATTCTTCTTCTGGCCCCTGGACTTTTGTTGGTTATGACAATACTTCATCCAGTTATTATCCGTCTTCTGGCTCAGCTCAATCCAATACGGCAGTGCCGATTATCTCTAAAAATCATTTTAATCATCGTTATCTTAGATATAAAATATTTTTGACCGGCACCTCAACCTCGCCTTTGATTCAAGACATTTCAATATTGTGGAATCGGTGAATTTCATTGTCTTATTGCTTCATTGTCAAATTGCTAAATTGTTAAGTTATTAAGTTGTTGCTAAAATCTATATAATGGTTCAGCGGCCCAACAATGAAACAGTGAAACAATTTAACAACAGGCCTTCTTTTGGAAAGCCGGGATTCACCTTGACAGAATTAATCATTTATGTGGCAATCTTAGGCGCCGTTAGTTTGGTTTTAGTTGGATTTTTAGGCGAAATTTACCGCTATTATTATGATGTCCAGTTTAAGGGTCAGGTTTCTTCCAATCTAAGGTTTGTTTCTCAAGTAATAGAACAGTCAATCAGGAGCGCTCAAAAAATTAATGGCGCCTCTTCAACTTTATCTTTAGCAATGAACGACAGTTCAAAAAATCCGACTGTTTTTGGTTTAGAGAGCGGCCGGATTTATAAACAAGAGGGGACCGGGGGTAAACTTTATCTTAGTGCAAAAAATGTTGAGGTAACTGATTTAGATTTTTCTTATTTAAACGCGGCTTTGTCAGAAGCTTTGCCGCCGAATCAATGGGCTTGGTCTGGCGGGGCTTCATCTCAAGACCTCAATGAGGGGGTTGGCTGGATTGATTTTAAGCCGTCTAATTCAGAAGTTAGGATCCCTTTAGGCCAAGGCGACTTTCTGGGAATGGCTTATTCGCCCTGGGTTAACAATTACTTAAGTTTGAATTGTCTATCCACCAATTCTTGCGATACGGTTGACTATAAGGTTTATTCAGATTCAGATTGGATTCTGCATGGCTGGGCTTGGTCTGATTTATTTGGCTGGTTAAGTTTTAATTCGCAAGACACGAGTTCTACGGTCAGCTATCAGGTTTCTATTTCTAGCTCTACTGGCGAGTTTTCTGGCTGGGCTTGGTCAGAAAATATTGGCTGGGTCAGTTTCAATTGCGCCAATGCTGAAGTTAATTCCTGCGCTACGGTTGATTACAAAGTCCAGGTTAATCGCCAGCAGGGTCGGTCAATTAACACGGTTTATGTCCAGATAACCGCAAGGTCAAAGACAATTATTCCCAAATTCGTTTTTACTGATTCTTATAGTTTTTCTGTTCCGGTAATGCCGGTTTCTAATGTGGTTATCTCTAATGTTTCACCTTCTTCAGCTACCAGCACGGTTAGCTTTAATATTACGGGCGAAAATTTCCAGTCTGGTGCTAAAACTAAGTTGTCTCGGCCGGGTTTTGCTGATATTTTTCCAGCCACAGAATGCACTTTCGTTGGTCCAACCAGTTTGCAATCCTGCGAGTTTGATTTAACTGGAAAACAAACCGGTTTTTGGAATCTGGTTGTTATTAATCCTGATGCCCAGACGGGTATTTTGCCCCAAGGGTTTGAGATTCAGTAATCCTTGCCAGGTTTTTTAAAAAGAGTTATAGTTTAAATAAGGGATTAATTAAAAATATTTATAAACATGACCTTAATATCCAAACCAATTTTACTTGTTCTTTTGGGATTATTTCTTGTCTCTGGGTCTTTTTATCTGGGTTTGAATTTTGACGAGTTAAAAACCAATTTTCTCTCCAAAAACAAAGCTTGCACTCTTGAGATGATGGCTTGTCCAGATGGGACAATGGTCGGTCGGGTTGGGCCAAACTGCGAGTTTGCCCCGTGCCCAGGTCCTAAAAGCTTGCCCCCCGGTTCTCTTGGGCAGAATTTTACCGGAGTAATTACAAATATCACTTATGATTGTCATTTTGACGGGATTTGCTCGGTGCAAGTTGACAATAGTAAAGAAGTGATTGTGGGAAGGGGCGAAGGGCCGCTGCCCGAAGAACAAGGGCGATTAATTGATTTTGTTTTAGATGAAAGGAAAGAAAAGTCTTATTGGGGTAAGCCGGTTGAAGTTTTTGCCCAAAAAATAAGCGAGGGGAATTATACGCTTTATGGGTCAACAAATTATTATCTTAAACTGCTATCGGTTTCCCAGGCAGAAAACTGTTATTCGGAATTGGTGAAATCTTTTGTTCCCGGTGTGCTTCTGCCCAATCTTTCCGGTAAATTTTGCCAATGTATGGACGGGCAAGTGATTAACGGAGATTCTTGCCAAACAGAAGAGGGGACTTATTCTCTTTGGGAATATTTTGATTTAAAAAATCCTTTTGATAATCTTTTTTCCCAAACTCCTGTGGGCGAAGAAAAAAGATCTGAGTTCTGTCAGCTTAATCCCAAAAGCATTTATTGCCGCAAATGAAGGAGTTTTTGTTTTTTGTTATTTCGTTTTTTCTCTTTAAAGCAACTGTTTCTGCAGTAAATTTTTCCTGCTCACTTAAGGGTGGATATTTTTGATTATAATAAATTAGTGGGGAATTTTGAAAGATGAGAAAATTATTAATTTTTTTGGGGGCTTCTTTGTTTTTTATTTTTTCTTCTCAAGGCGTGACTCTAGGGGCCAATTTTTCTTGTTCGATTAATAATTATCAGCCCAATTGGCTTAATCATTCTTTCTTTGGCATTGCCGCTAATCAGGGTGCGACACCGGCGAAATTTACGCAGATTGCAGAAGCCCTTGGACAAACTCGGGTCGGCATGGTCAGAGAAAGCATTAAATGGAGCCAAGTGGAAGAAACCAGAGGAAATTTTAGTTGGCAAGAGGTTGATACCAAATTTGAGGCTTTGGCCCGGGAAAGTATCCGCCCCCTGGCAATAATTGTCAGAACTCCTGCTTGGGCTTCAAGCCGGCCAAACAGTCCTGATGCGGATATTTACCCTCCTGAAAATCTATATACCTGGAAGAGCTTTATCAGACAGTTAGTCAGGCGCTACGGCAAACCGGGCAGAAACATCATCAAAGACTGGGAAATCTGGAACGAGCCGGATGTCGCCAAATTTTTTAAGGGTACGCCGGATGATTATATTAAACTTTTAAATGCCGCCTACGATGTTATTAAAGAAGAAGATCCCCAAGCGCGTGTCTGGGGGCCGGCGACTTTTGCGATTTATCCTAGTCAGGAAAAATTTATTTTCACTCAAAAAGCGGTTGAAACAGGCAAAATGGATGTGTTTTCCGTCCATGTTTATGCTCGGACCGTTTCCGAGATTTACAATAAAACCAGATCTATCCGTCAATATCTTGATCAACATGGGAAAAGTAATCTTCCTCTGGCTTTAACCGAAACCAATCTTTCTGGACCGGACATTTCTGGTCAATGTCCTTATTTGGGTTCAGCTTCTGACCAAACCCAGCCCCAGACCTTGACTGATATTTATCTTTGCAATGCCAGCGCCGGAGCTAAATTTGTTTTCTGGTTTAAAGCCAATGACACGCCAACCAATATCTGTACCAATGACGACATGAACCGCAACGGAGTTTTACGCTACGACTTAAGCAAAAAGCCGTCCTTCAACCGACTGCAAAATCTGATCGCCCAGTTTGTTTCTCTGCCAAGCCCCTCACCTTCACCGCCCGCTTCAATCCCCGGCGATATTATCGATGAAGGGGATACCCCGACTGACCAGGTCAATATCTATGACTACAACCTCCTTGTTGCTGATTTTGGCAAAACCGGCTCCCCTGGCTTTATCCCGGCGGATATTATTAAAGATGGCAGGGTGGATATTTTTGATTATAATACAGTCGTAGGTAATTTCGGGCAGTAACTGATTGCCCCTTCTCTCCATTGAGGATCTTAAATCAAACCCGTATGATGGATATAAGGATCAGGATTATCAGTTGTAAATTTAACATGCGGAAAAAATATGCTCATGCACTTTTCTTTCTTATTCTTCTCTTTCTATGTTTGAACATAGCTACCCCCGTCTATGCTGCTGTCACGTATTACATTGCAAACAACGGTTCTGACGTCAATGACGGCACCAGCGAATTCAGTCCTTGGCAATCGCTCTCCAGGGCCAAAAGTGTCAATCTTCAGCCTGGTGACAAACTGCTATTTCAGCGCGGAAGTACTTGGACAGGGGAATTGACTATCACCCGTTCTGGACAGGCAAACAATCCGATTACCATTGGGGCGTACGGTTCAGCAATTGCCAAACCGACTTTTCAAAATCCAGGAGGTACCTGGAATCACGCGATCGAGCTCTGGGGCGATTACATTCTTGTTGAGGATGTTCTGGTTAAAGACACAAAAGAAGCCGGTATATCCATTGAGGTGGGCGCAGATTACAACACCATTAGAAATATTGAAGCTGTCTCAACAGGTCAAGCCATACTTGTTCGCGGAACTCACAATCTCATCACGAACAATTACATTCACGATGGCATCATGGTGGTTAATACCCAGGGCGGTGACGATGACTTTGGTGCAAACGGTATAGTGATACGGAGTGCAAATAATGAAGTATCGTATAATCAGATTATCAACTGTCGTGCTCCAAGCTACGATTACGGCTATGACGGCGGGGCTTTTGAGTTTTACTCTACCTCTTCGACCCCAGGAAATATGGATAACAACTATATCCATCACAATTTTGTTCAAGGATGCAATGGTTTCATGGAGGTGGGGGGCAAGAACCCCAAGAGCATGAGAAACAATATCATCGCCTACAATATTTCATACAACAATTATAGTTTTGCAAGTATCCACAATGGCACTGGCGGAGGATTTCAAGTTGACGTACAAAACTTGAGGATTGAAAACAATACAATTGTAGAAACCACGGGCGCGGGTAAGCACATCTTTTGGATCTGGCAGCCAGCCTCTGCGGGTACTGTTAACTTCCGAAACAACATTGTGTACTCAGATACGAAATATGGCGCTTCCAACCAGGTTAACTTTTCCCACTCAAACAATGTATTTTATTTTATCTCTGGGGCCTCTTTCCCTTCCAGTTACGCCAACAGTAGTGATATGGTTGACCAAAACCCTCAATTTGTTAATCTCTCAAATGGAGATCTCCACCTTTTGTCTCATAGTCCGGCAATTGATAAAGGTGTTCACTTGGGTTACAGTCAAGACTTTGACGGACGGTCTATAGCCGGCGTTCCGGATATAGGCGCGTTTGAGTACAGTACTGGCGGACTCCCGCCTACGCCTACTGTTACCCCCACTCCAGATACCACCCTCATTTTAGGGGATTTAGACCGAGACGCGGATGTTGATATCCGTGACTACAATCTTTTAGTTGCTGACTTTGGCAAAACCGGTTCCCCGGGTTTTATTGCCGCTGATATTATTAAAGACGGCCAGGTGGATATTTTTGATTATAATATCCTGGTAACAAATTTTGGCAGATGAAAAAAATATTGCTATTTTTCACTCTTTTCCTTTTTTCCGGCTTGACACTTATAGGAGTTCGCCCCGTATCCGCGGCCGAATCGCCGTATCTCAAAATGCACGGCAAGATTTTCGAAAACATTTCCCGCCCCCGATTTCTTGATAATCTTACCGCTGAAAATCCCCTCTATCTCTTTAGTAATCCTTTTGTGGATACAAGCATCCTTACCTCCGGAAAAATCCAGGAAATCCACTCCCGTCTCCCCCAAATTAAAGTTATCCTCCATCTACTCTGCTGCACCCTGTTTGATAACAAAGAGGTTGATAGTATCCCGCCAGGGAAAATCCACGCCGATCTTCAAAATTCCCAAGGACAATTTGATAACTTCTGGACAAATCACCGTGATGCTTTTATGAAAAACAGTGGTGGTGGATATGTTTATTACAAAATTGAAAAAACGGGTAACTATTGGTTTTATGAGGGTGACGGGCACCTCATGGATCCGGCGAACTCCTTTTATCAGAATTTCCTATATGGCAAAATTAAACACTACATTGATGCTGGTTATGACGGCGTCTACCTTGACCTTATGTATCCTAACTTCATGCAAAAGTTTTATTACTCCAAACCTTTCATAAACGGCCACGCCATCACGCGGGACGAGTGGAACAGCAAACTCATCAGCTTAAGCCGCTCCCTCCAAGACCGCAAAAACAACGACCCGGACCCAACAATGAAAAAGGCGCTTATTATCACCAACAGCGTCGGCGGCGGACCCGGGGACGGGAGCGACCCTGTCGACCGCATCCAGTTTAACCGGGATCTCCAGACGCAGGGAGTACAGATTGAAAACCCGTTTGCCGATTATCGCACCATGACAACCGGTGACTGGCTGGGGACCGTCAATCGCATCCGGGATATCACGGCGCTCCGAAATAATCAGCTCCGCGGCTGGTTGAACTTTCATGCCAGCGAGCAGTTCCCCAACCAGGAAGAGTGCGACCGCCACGGACTGTTCACCTATGCGTCCTACCTGCTCGGCAACCAGTCACCGCTGTTTGCCTTTCAGTTCGAGTGCGCCATGGGTCCCGGCATCCACACGGAACCGACGCAGAACCTAACCCGTATCCGCTTGGGGAATCCCGTAGGTCCCTACCGGCAAACGTCCTTCCTCTACCGCAGGGATTATGACAACGGCCTGGTCCTTGTCAATCCCACGGATACCCAGCGCACGTATCAGCCGGCAGTACCGCTCTTTAACCCCTACACCTCTGCCGTCTATCCTGCCAATAGCACAATCCATGTTGCAACCCGAAGCGGGTTAGTACTTCTCAAAAACCCAGCCCGCAACCCCGCTGACCTGACCGACGAAGGAGATACTCCGGGAAACCAGGTGAATATTTACGACTACAATCTTTTAGTTGCTGACTTTGGCAAAACCGGCTCCCCGGGTTTTATTGCCGCTGATATTATTAAAGACGGCAGGGTGGATATTTTTGATTATAATATATTAGTAGAGAATTTTGAGAGATGAAATATATTCTTACACTTTTTATCCTAGTTATCTTTCCCCTTGTCTTTCTACCCTCGTCTACTTACGCCGCCAATGTATCTTTTAACCTGGATGATTCCCACTTTATTCCCAAGCTTGTTAACAGTTTTAATGAATCCTGGATCGGCATCACCCCGATTTCCTTTAGCTACAACAAAATGGCTTTTGACAAAACCGGAACTAATCTTATCCGCTTTCCCGGAGGCACGGTCGGCAATTTCTACGACTGGGAAACTTTTGCTCCAAACTGGCAAGTCGCAGAAGAAATCTTAGGGGCGCACAACAAAGATTATCAGTTTCAAAAAAAATCATTTGAGACCTTAGTTAGAAATCTTAATCCGATTGATTTTATTAATAAAGCCCATGAGTACGGACAAGAAGTTATTGTTCAACTTAATCTTTATATCAACACTCCGGCGCAAACAGCAGCGGCTTTAAGAAAAATCAAAAATGCCGGGATTGATATCAAATATTTTGAACTGGGCAATGAGATGTATGCTTATATGTCTTTAAACGAATATCTGCAAAAAGCCCAGGCCGCTGCCGTTAAAATTAAAGAGTATTATCCCAATGCCCAGATTGGTATTGTCGCTAACCAGCGTGTTTTATGGAGTGGCGGGGATAGTCGGTGGGGGAATGAAGCACCTCCCAATGCCGACTGGTTTGATGCAATTATTGTTCACCCCTATCTTAATTCTCAACCCGAGCCTAACATGTCCACCAGTCTTACCAACCCGGAACACCAAGAATATATCTTCTCCTCGGTAAATGAGAAGCTAGCAAGATTGGTTGATCTGGTTAAAGCCCAGTATCCTAACAAAAAAATCTGGACTACTGAATGGAATACCCTGTCCGGCCCGGAACAAGAAAATCCTTTTATGACTAATACCTATTCTTCTTCGGTTTACACTTACTACTTTTTGCTCAATCTTCTTAAGTACCCGCAAATTACCATTGCCAACCGTCACTTTTTGTGGGGAAAAAGTGAATCGCCGATTAATGCGCTCCTTCAGGTTAAGAACAATATTTATGAAACTTACTACAGTCAGGATCGAAATCCGCCGGACAATGCTTTTTCCTTTGAGCAATTTTTTGTCAAAACGCCCCCATATTGGCCTTTTGCCTGGATTGGAGAGGCTTTTTCCCGACATTCTAAGTTTGCGGTAATTGACAATCCGGGCTATGCTGCCGCTTACTTTTTTAAACCCAGCCAAGCTCAAACCGGATCAATCGCGATTATTAATAAAAAGCCTGTTAGCCAGAGTTTTTATTTTGAAAATATTGACCCGAATACCCCTTACTCAGCCATTGTTTTAGCCGAGGATTGGCTCGCCCCAAACAGCGAAGAAAACCAAATGCAACCCCAAACCAGACCTCTTGAGAATAAAACCCTTAGAATTGGCCCTTTTGCCATTGCCTATATTACACCAACCGAGGTCGCGCCGCTCTTAGCTGATCTTAACCAAGATAATAAAGTAGACATCTATGACTACAACCTTCTTGTTACCGACTTTGGCAAAGCCGGTTCCCCGGGCTTTATTCCGGCAGATATTATTAAAGATGGCAAAGTGGATATTTTTGATTATAATATATTAGTGGGGAATTTTGGGCGATAATTAATTAAATTAAAAACAAAAATGACAAATAAAAAATACTTAGGTTTAATTGTTTTAATTTTGCTCGGTGCGGTTGCTGTTGGTAGTTGGTTTTATTTGAACAAAATAACAGTCAAACCAACTCCTCAATCTATTAGCGGAGTGAAACTTTATTTTCTGCCTGAAAGCTTTTCTGTTAAATCAGGCGATAATTTCACAGTTGCTTTACGAATAGACCCGGTTGGCAAAAAAATCACTGCTCAAGAGCTTTATTTTTCTTTTAATTCGGAGCTGGTTAACTTGAACAGAATTACCACCTCAACCGCCTTTTCAGTGGCTTTAATGCCGGCAGAGATTAATAATCAAACAGGCCAAGCTTCAATTACTCTTGGCGCTCCTCCGACTGCTCCGGTTGGCGAGGAATCTGATGTGCTTTATCTTAATTTTACTGCCGAAGATCAGGTGGGCAGGGGCGTGGTTAAAGTTGAAAACAACTCTCAAGTTGCGGCAATCGGAATGACCGCCAATGTTTTAGAGGGGTTTGGCGCCCTGCAATTAAGAATTAATAGGAAGTAATTAGGAAGAAAGATTAAAAAAATGAAAAAATTTTTTGTTGTGCTTTTTTCGAGCTTAATTGTTATTATTCAAACTGGAGTTGTCTTAGCAGCTCCGGATACTCGGCTTTATTTTGAACCACAGAACAGCTCTGTTAATCCAGATAATAGTTTTTCCCTGAAGGTTAAGATTAATCCTGGAACCAATCGGGTTAGCGCAATTGAGCTTTATCTTTCTTTTGATAAAACCAGACTGCGGCTAGATAGTATAGGTGTTTCCAGCGCCTTTTCTACTGTTTTAAAATCAGCGGCAATTAACAATACTGCTGGCACTGCTTCAATTACAGTTGGCAGTCCTCCGGCCTCGCCAGTCAGCGCCGTTTCTGATCTGGTTACTCTTAATTTTAAAGCCAAAACAGGAGCAGCGGCTGGCAATGCTTCTGTGGCTGTGGTTAACACCACCAAAGCCGCGGCACTGGGCGAAACCGGCAATGTGATTATTAGTTCTGGCTATGGCTCAGCAGTTGTTTCTGTTGTGATTCCTTCTCCCAGTCCAAGCCCGATTTACAATGATGCGGATTTGGATTTAGACGGCGAAGTTTGGCTTAGCGACTATAATGCTTTGCTGACTGTTTTTGGTCAAACTAATTCAACTCCAGGTTGGATTAGGGCTGATATTCTTAGAAATGGCAGAATAGACATTTATGACTACAATGCTTTAGTTGTGAATTTTGGCTTTGGGCATTAAAATCAGCATCAAATGATTTTGAGTAATAAAATTAAAGTCTTTTTTTGTTCAATTTTGGCTTTTTTGCTCTTGCCAATAGCCGTTTGGGCTGCTCCAGCAAGCTCGCTTTATTTTGAACCAAAAACAATCCAGAGCTCTGTTAATAAGAACTTTTCCTTAAAGCTGAAAATCAATCCCGGAACCAACCGAGTTAGCGCAATTGAGCTTTATTTAGAGTTTGACGCTAACAGATTAAGGCTTAATAGCATCACACCTTCTTCTGCTTTTGGGATAGTTCTTCAGCCTGCGAATATAGATAATAATCAAGGCAAAGCCTCTGTTGTTCTTGGCGCGCCGCCGACTGCGCCAGTAAGCAGCATTTCTGATTTGGTTAATTTAAGCTTCACCACAAAAACAGCCGGACAAACTAATATCAGCATTCCCCAGCAAACTGAAGTCGTAGCAATCAATGAGACCGGCAATGTGATTGTTTCTTATGGCCAGCCAGCTCTAATAACTATTTCTGGTTCTTCTTTGCCAGTTACGCCAACACCAGCTGTTTCCTTTACTCCTTGGCCATCTCTGCGCCCCAGTTCTAACCCGAGCTTTAGTCCAGTTGTTTCCGTTTTGCCAAAACCGTCTCCAAAATCTGAAGAGACCGAAACCGGTTTGTTTCCTAATTTAAAACGTTATGTTCAGAGTTATCAAAAAAGAGAAACTACAGAGCCAGAGAAAGACCGCAGCGCTTTGCCTATTTTTGAGTTTATCAAAGGAATTTTCAGCGCTTTGGGAAATTTCTTTAAGAACTTGTTTAAATGATAAAAGATAATGTTATAATAAGATAGAGTTATAATTGTCCGGTAAAGATGAAAAATATTTTTCAGACTAAATTTAAAAAAATAAATGGTTTTGGCAAAGCTATTTTTGCTCTGATTGCGGTCGGTTTTTTAAGTTTTGCGATGATTGTTTTTGCTTGGCAGAATCCGACTCAATCTCCGCCCGGCGGAAACTTATCTCTGCCCTGGACCCGGAGCGGCACCAATGTTTATCTAACTAATACCGGAGATAAGGTTGGAATTGGCACTATCTCGCCCTCTGCGCCTTTACATGTCTTGAGCAGTGTTTCAAGCGGTGAAACCCTCATCGCCGAGAACTCAAATGCCAATCCAAAACTAGAGTTTCGCAGTTCAACTGGCGCCGTGAGAGCTTATTTACAAAGTGTTTATAACTCCGGTTTTTATATCGCCCAAACTCAACAAGCTTACCCTCTAATATTGCAAACCAGTAGTACGGAAGCGATGAGAATCGACTCAAGCCAGCGTGTCGGTATCGGCACGACGAGCCCCTCTCAAAAACTGACTGTTCAACAAGACAACGTGGCCGACATTTTGGGCCTTTATGATGGGGCCAATAATACCAGTCTCCTTTTGGCTGATGCGGGAGTGCTGACCTTAAAGCCTACGGCCTTTGATACGGTTTATAACTTTGACGGAGGTGTAGCCTACACCGACAATACTACCGAAGCCAAAACTTCTGGCGGCACGGCCTTTACTTTGCTTGCTCTTGAGGCCAGCTCTGACGATGAACTTTACCTTGGTTTAGACCATAAATTTGCGACAGTTTATTTTGATATTGCCACAGCTGGGGCTGGTGTCACCCTCTCGGCCCAATACTGGAATGGTGCCTGGAGCGCTTTAACCATTACTGACGGTACCACCAATTTAACTGTCGACGGTACGGTTACTTTTACGGCTCCTTCTGACTGGGCTACCACCTCTGTTAATGGCGTCACCAAATACTGGATTAGACTGCGCTCCCCGACTACCAACATTACCACCGCCCCGACTGCCTATTCGGTTTCACCCACCACCGGCAATCGCTTTTACGCCTATGCCCAAGCCGGCGACACCAACCCGGCGCTCTATATCAATGACAAAGGCAACGTCGGCATCGGGACGACGGCGCCCAAAGATAACGCTAACCTCGAAATTGTTAGCAGTCAGGCAAGACTGCAGGTTACCTCAAGCGGCGCCAATGATCCGCTATTTGTCCTTCGGCCTGACAGCGGCTGGTCAAACCAATGGACAATGCTGGTTGATGACGATAACAATAACTATTTGGGTTTTACCTACGGGTCGGTAACCAATACTCCTAAAGTGACTTTTGACACCTCCGGCAACATCTATCTTTCCACTGGAGCCAGCCGAACTATTAAGGTTGCCGATAGCACCAGTGGTGCCGGAAATAATCTAACCGTTAAAGCCGGATCAGTTGTTTCTCCCGGTAATGCGGCCGGCGGCCATTTATATCTTCTGGGCGGCGACAGTATGTTAAATAATGGCGCCGGCGGTGTTTATATTTCCGGCGGCCCGGACACCGGCGGCGGTGAGGGCAATGTCATCCTCGCCCACAACGGCTCCAGCGCCATCGGCTCGGTCGGCATCGGTAAAACTTCGCCGAGCGGCACCCTGGATGTGGAAGGCGATCTTTATATGGGTACTGGCACTGGTGCAGGTAAATGGAGAATGTTTTCTGTAACCGCCCTCACCGGGTGTGACGGTACAGCGGGTTCCGTCAACGCGCTTTGTTGGGATGATCAGGGAGACTCCGGTACTTCCGAAATGAGATTGCAAGCAGGTGGTAATCTTGTAACAGCCGGTACGCAAACACCCAGCGGTGATCCGGACTATGCTGAGATGATAGAAGTAATAGACCAGAGCATTGAACCCGGAGACATTATTTCAGTTGTCAGTCCATTAGATTCCAGTTTCGGCAAAGATCTTAACAGTGCTCGGGCAGACAAAAGCAAACAAGCTTATGACTCTGGAGTTATCGGGATTATCTCTAAAGACCCAGGGGTGTTGATTGCTTCTGGCGGTCGAAGTATGAGAATAGATGATCAAACCCGGTGGAAAGATGAGACCAGAAGAGCTTTGTCTGTGGCCGGCCGCGTCATGACAAAAGTCTCCGCCATCAACGGTGCCATTAAAGTCGGCGATCCGATTGCTTCAAGCAATATTACTGGTGTGGGCATGAAAGCTACCCGGGCCGGCCGAATTGTCGGTTATGCAATGGAAAAATATGACAACTCTGATCCTGAAAAGATCGGTCAGATTGTTGTTTTTATTAACCCTTCCTGGTATGATCCTGATGTTTATTTGACCGATGGAGATAGTTTTAAGATAGAACTAGGGGATAATCAGCCCAATGGCAAATATCAAATTTTAGATTTCTTTAATAAAATAATTGATAGAATCGGGGCTTTTAACCAGATAATCGCGGCCAATATTAAAGCTGGTTTAATTGAGGCCAAGGAATTAACCAGCAGGAGAATTACCGCAGAAAAGATTACGGCTAAAAACCTTGAGTTGATTGATCAGATTACCGGTGAGGTTTACTGCATTGGTATTAAAGCAGGTGATTTATTCAGCCAAAAAGGCGAGTGTCAATAAAATAGTAAAAGTAAGGTAAATGCAAATTTTTAAGAATAATTGGGCGAGATTTGGTTTAATTCTTTTGGCAGTTTTGCTTGTTTCGGGGTTAATTGCTTATTTATTGGTTAGGCTCAATGTTTTTAGTCAAGAGCCAGTCTATTCAATTGTTTATTTAAGAACCGGCGATATTTATGTTGGTCAGTTTAAGCTCTTTCCTTTCCCTCGCTTATCTGATGATAGTTGGATTCTACAGCAAGATAGTCAAGGCAGGATTGTCTTTAACCCGATTTCTGCGGCAGTTTGGCAGCCAAAAGGATCAGTCAGGATTAATCCCTTTCAAATTGTTTTTTGGGCAAAGATTTCTTCAGAGAGCCAGTTGGTCAAACTGATTAAAAATCAGCCGAATCGACAAGATCAGCCCCAAGGCTTAAATCTCTTTTCTCCCTCTCCCTCTCCTTAAATTTACGACTTGCGATGTCGTAAGAGAGCGATGTTATAAGAAGATTAAGGTTTTTCTAATAATAGATCTTTTAGATTTTCTGTTTCTAAATTTTTAAGCCAATCATAAATTGATTTTCGGTATTCTTTTTCTCCATTGAAGATTTCTAAAAGGAAATCCCGATTTGTCACAGAGGGGAAATTGTGTTTTCCGCAGTAATCTAAATGGCTACTCCAACGATAATTCTCTAAAAATTCTTTTGCTTTGTTATAGTTGTCTAATTTGTTTTTTCGCCATTCTGGCGCGATTAAATCCAAGGGGTTGCAATGAATGTAATAGGGAAGATGGAGAAAGTGCGATTCTTGAGTAATTGGGGCAGATTTATACCTTCCTTCAAATAGCGCTCCGGTTCTTTTGTATTTTTCATTGAAATATTTAGCATAACCCATATTTAGTTTTTTCATAAATAGCGAAATCGCTTTATCTTGTCTTGGGCTAAGAAGTAGGTGATAGTGGTTTGGCATCAAGCAAAAAGCATGAATGTCAACCAACAATTTCCTTGCCTTCTTTTTCATATAAGGACTTGCGATGTCCTTAGATTTTTGGCGGAAAAAGTAGGTTACGTTATTCACCCAATCTTGGTCATTAAATTCATACAGGTCATGAACAAAGCGGAAGTAATCTTGTTCATCCATAAATATTTTTCGTTTATCTACGCCCCTATTTAAAGTATGTACGAGTTGTACCATAGAAATTTTATTATTATAATTGTTATATATCATTTATTATAATTTTTATCTAAGGACATCGCAAGTCCTTATATTTAATATGAAAGCTTATTTGGATTGCGCGGCGTCAACGCCAGTTGATGACAAGGTGTTAAGGGCAATGAAGCCGTATTTCTCCGAAAAATACGGGAACCCCGGTTCGCTTCATTCTTTAGGACAGGAAGCGCAAGCCGGAGTGGATATGGCGAGAAAATCCATTGCCGATTATTTTGGCGTTGATTTTACTGACGTGATTTTTACTGCTTCAGCCACCGAAGCAAATAACTTAGCAATTCAGGGTACAGTTAGAAATTGGGAACTGGAAATTGGGAATTCTGGGGATATTCCTCATATCATTACTTCAAAAATAGAGCACGCTTCAGTATTAGAGCCCTGCCGGGTTTTAGAAAAGCAGGGCCTAGCCCAGATTACTTATTTAGATGTTGATAAAAACGGGGCAGTTGATTTGGACCATTTGAAAAAATCTCTGAAAAAAGAAACGGTTTTAGTTTCAATTATGCAGGTGAACAATGAGACCGGCGCGATCCAGCCGATCCAAGAGATTGCCGAGATTATTAAGCAGTTTAAACAAGACAAACTCAAGCCGGAAAATCAAAGAAAATATCAGTTAAATGAATTGATTTATCCATTTTTCCACACTGACGCAGCCCAGGGTTTGGGGCATTTAAAGCAGATTAAGCTGGCCGAACTCGGAGTTGATTTGATGACTGTTTCCGGCCATAAAATCTATGGACCCAAGGGGGTGGGGGTCTTAATTTCCAATTTCCAATTTCCAATTTCCAATTCAATTCAACCAATGTTTTTCGGGGGGATGCAAGAGTTTGGTTTGCGCGGGAGCACGGAAAATGTGCCGGCAATTATTGGTTTTGCCAAGGCAATTGAGCTGGCAGATAAATTTCTTAATCAGAACTCAAATCAGATTCTTGACATTAAAAACGTTTTGATTAAAAATGTTAAAAAAGTTTATCCTCGGGCAGTTGTTAATTCACCGGAAAGTTCAATTGCCGAGATTTTAAATATCAGCCTTCCCGATTTTAAAAGCGAAGAGCTGATTTATCAGTTTGACCGGTTTGGGATTGCGGTTTCCGGCGGCGCGGCTTGCGAAGCTAAGGCGTTAAAATCATCCCACGTTTTAAAAGCAATGGGGTTGTCTGAAAATTTGTTAAATTCAGCGATAAGATTTTCTTTTGGCCGGAAAACTAACCAAGAAGAGATAAATTATTTTTTGTCTTGCTTGCCCAAGATTTTTTCTAAATAATCAAATGATTTTTAAGGTATTTAAAAACAAAGATTTTAAAATAGCGGTCGCGGCAATTTTGGTTGTTTTAGCCGCTGTTTTGATTCGTTCTGATTTTGCTTTGGGCTATCTCAAAACAATAAGCGCGCAATACAATCCGTTAGCAAACGTTTGGGCGGGGATTCAGAACCTGCGGAATGAGATTAAGTTGTTTCTGGATAAGCTTGACTTAATCAATGGGAGCTCGTCTTCGGATTCAGAAAAAACAATAATAGAAATAGAGAATCAAGCTTCGCCACTGCCTTTATCCCAGCCGGTAGCTGATTATGAAGCTCAGGTTGTTAAGGTGGTTGAGAAAAGCAATCCTTCTGTAGTGAGTGTTATTGTTTCCAAAGATCTGCCGGTTTTTGAACAGTATTATGTTAATCCGTTTGAAGATTTTGGCATTGAGGTTCCGCCCGGATTTGGCGTTCCTCAATACCGCCAGAAAGGCACGGAAAAAAAAGAGATTGGCAGCGGTTCGGGGTTTATTGTTTCGGCTAATGGTTTGATTGCCACTAACAAGCACGTGGTGGCTGATCCGGCGGCTGACTACACCGTTATTTTCAATAATGGCGATCAAATTCCCGCAGAGGTGATTGCCCGGGACCCTGATTTTGATTTAGCGATTTTGGAAGTTAAAAAAAATGACTTAACTCCTTTGCCTTTGGGCGATTCTGATAAGCTGAAACTCGGCCAGACAGTGGTGGCGATTGGCAATGCTTTGGGCGAGTTCAAAAATACGGTTTCTGTTGGAGTTGTTTCCGGCCTGGATCGAAATCTTATGGTTGAAGGCCAGAATTTTAAAGACCTGATTCAGACCGATGCGGCAATTAACCGGGGAAATTCCGGCGGGCCATTGCTTAACCTTCGCAGTCAGGTAATTGGCATTAACACCGCCATGGCTTTGAGCGCGGAAAATATCGGTTTTGCCATTCCAATCAATCAAATCAAGAAAATTATTGAACAGGTAGAAAGAACCGGCTCTTTAGAAATTGCTTATTTGGGCGTTTATTATCAGATAATCACGCCGGAGATTCAAAAGGCAAAAAATTTGCCGGTGAATTATGGCGCTTTGATTGTTTCGGATAACAATGGCAATGCCGGAGTAATTCCCGACTCTCCGGCAGAAGCAGCCGGACTCAAACAAGGCGATATCATTTTGGAAATAAATAGAGAAAAAATTAATCCCGATCAGACTTTGGCTGATCTTTTGAGAAAATACAGTCCGGGAGATAAGGTCAATCTGACAACTTTAAGAAAGGACAAAGAAATAATCGCTGAAGTGGTTTTAGGAGAAAGAGAGTAGGGGAATTCCCAATTCCCAATTTCTAATTTCCAAGTTTTTTTTGACTTTTTTAGTTTAAATTTTTATAATAACTTAGTTTTAGTCATTAGGAATTAGACATTAGAAATTCTTAAATGAATCCCGTTAGAAGCCGCGATTGCTTCTCGGGGCATAAAGTGAGATTCGACTTAGATAATTAAGGTTAATATTATTAAATATAATGCAGATTGCGTTAGATCGCGATTTGCTTCTAACGGGATGAATCCTTTTAATCGTTTTACCAACAAAGCTCAAGAAGCTTTGCAAAGAGCGCAAGAAATTGCCGCGGAGAAAAACCATCCGGAGATTACCAGTCTTCACTTGTTTTTAGCTTTGCTTTGGCAGGAAGACGGCATTGTCCCGGCAGTATTTGAGAAGTTTGAATTTGATTTAGAAGAGCTGTCAGAAAGAGCGGAAAAAAAATTAGAGGCAATGCCCAAGATTTTTTCTTTGGGCCAACCGTCCCCATTCGGCCCATTTTATCTTTCTCAGGAATTGGTTAAGGCCCTGCAAGGTTCTGGCGAGTTATTGGTTAAATTTAAGGATCAGTATATTGCTCCGGAGCATCTGTTTCTGTCTTTGGTCCAGTCCAAAACCAAGGCCGGTGAGTTCATCAAGGGGTTGGGGCTTGATCTGGCTGAATTGGAAAAAGCTGTTTTAGAGTTAAGGGGCGGAGAGAAAATTACTGACTCGTCTGGTTCCGGTCGGTTCAAGCTGTTGGAAAAGTACACGGTTAATCTAACCGAGCTGGCCCAAGAGAAGAAATTAGATCCGGTTATCGGCCGAGAAAGGGAATTAAGGCGGCTGATGGAGGTTTTGTCCCGCAGGACCAAAAATAATCCGATTCTGATTGGCGAACCTGGGGTCGGCAAAACCGCGATTGTTGAAGGACTGGCTCAGATGATTGTTGCTAAGGAAGTGCCTGAACCGTTAAAAAACAAAGAGCTTTTATCCTTAGATATTGGCTCTTTGATTGCCGGGACAAAGTTTCGGGGCGAGTTTGAAGAAAGGTTAAAAGCTGTTCTTAAAGAGATAAAATCTTCAGAAGGCAGGTATATCATCTTTGTTGACGAGGTCCATATCTTAGTTGGCGCGGGCGCGGCTGAAGGCTCAATTGACGCTTCTAATATGCTTAAACCGGCTTTGGCCCGGGGCGAGCTTCATGCGATTGGCGCCACTACTCTAAAGGAATTTAAACGTTATATTGAGCGCGATCCGGCTTTTGAGCGCCGGTTTCAACCAATCTTTGTTGATGAACCAAACCGCGAAGACGCAATTGCGATTTTAAGGGGTCTAAAAGAAAAATATGAAGTTCACCACGGGGTAAAGATTACTGATGCCGCGATTGTCGCCGCAGTGGATTTGTCAACCCGTTATATTACGGAAAGGTTTTTGCCTGACAAAGCCATTGATTTAATGGATGAAGCGGCTGCGTCTTTGCGTTTGGAAATGGAAAGCGTCCCTCAAGAAATTGATGAGCTGAGGCGCCGAATCAGGAGGCTGGAAGTTGAAAAAGAAGCTTTGAAAAAAGAAACCGACGCTTCATCAAAAAGGCGGCTGAAAAAAATAGAAAAAGAACTTGAGTCTTTGGTTGAAGAAAGCGGCAAATTGACCAAAGGATGGGAAAAAGAGAAAAAAGAGGTCAATAGAGTCCATGATTTAAGATTGCAGATAGAAAAACTTCGGTTTGAAGCAGAGCAAGCTGAATGGAGCGGCGACCTTTCTAAAACTGCGGAGATTGTTTATGGCCAGATCCCGGAGTTGGAAAAGCGGCTTAAGAATGCTGAAAAGACAAAACTTCATTCCCGGAAAAATACCAAGTTTATTAAAGAAGCGGTTAAAGAAGAAGAGATTGGCAAAGTTGTTTCTCGGTGGACCGGAGTGCCGGTAGATAAGGTTTTAGAGTCAGAAGCAGAAAAACTTAAAAATCTTGAAAAAATCCTATCTTCAAGAGTCATCGGCCAAGAAGAGGCAATCTCTGCGGTGGCTCGGGCGCTAAGGCGGTCTCGGGCCGGTTTAAGCGAGGCAGATCAGCCGATTGGTTCATTTATGTTTCTTGGCCCGACCGGAGTAGGCAAGACTGAATTAGCCAGGGTTTTGGCTGAAGTTGTTTTTGGCGACCAGAAAAGCTTAATTCGTTTAGATATGTCTGAATATATGGAGCGGCATGCGGTGGCTCGGTTGATTGGTTCGCCGCCGGGTTATGTTGGTCATGAAGAAGGCGGCCAGTTGACAGAGATAATCAAGCACCGGCCCTACAGCTTAATTCTTTTTGACGAAATTGAAAAAGCCCATGCCGAAGTTTTTAACATTTTGCTCCAGATACTGGATAACGGCCGGCTGACTGACGGGAAGGGCAGAACCGTTAATTTTAAAAACGTGATCATTATTATGACCTCAAATGTCGGAAGCCAGTACATTAAAAAAATGTCTCATCTTGGTTTTCGGACTTCAGAAAAATCAGAATCAAAAAATCTTAAAGAAAAGATTATGGAAAGCCTGCGGTCTCATTTCCGGCCGGAATTCTTGAACCGAATTGACGAACTGGTGGTTTTTAATTCTTTGACCGAAGAAGACATTTTGAAGATTGTTGATCTTCAGTTGGAGCGGATTAATCTCCGGCTTAAGCCCAAAGGAATTAAACTTGATGTTTTAAAATCCGCTAAAAAAGCTTTGGGCAATCAAGGTTATGACCCGAATTTTGGCGCTCGGCCGCTAAGACGCTTGATCCAGCGCTTGATCATTGATCCTCTGGCAGAAAAAACTCTTGAGGGTAAGCTTAAGCAGGGAAGCAAGGTAACGGTTTCCGCTAAAAAAGGCAAGGTTGAGGTTAAAGTTTAGTTAATGGTTAAAACAAAGCATCTTTTTATCAGCTTTTTTGTTCTGGCAATTTTCCTATTTGGTGAAATTTTCAGGTTGTCTTTTTGGTGGTTCAGCCTGTTAACTTTGGCGGCTTTAATTGAACTAATCAGCTTTTCTCAGCCAATCAAGGTTCGGATTTTAAAACTGATTATTTTTTTGGCTGGCGGTCTAAGCATTTTTTTGTTTAGCGGGTTTTTCGCTTATTTTTTTATCAGCCTGCTTGCTTTGGCTTATTTTTTTGTTTTTGAACCAATTAAGACTAAAGCCAAAGAAGAGTGGCTGGTTTATAGTTTAAGTTTTTTAGTTTTTTTTGAGCTTTTCTACCTGGCTTCAAGCCTGAAATTCGCTTTTATTTTTACCTGGCTTTTGTTCTTGGTTTTTTCTTATTCAGTTATTTGGCTGTCTTTTCCTGAACTGAAAAAAATTCTGGCCGGGATTTTCTCCTTTGTTTTATCCCAGTTTTTTTTAATCTTTTATTTTTTGCCGTTTGGCTATTTTACCGGCGCGGCTTTAACTTTACTGTTTTTAATTTTTGGCTTGCGCTTTATTCTTGGCCGGTTGAGCTCTAACCAAATAGTTGGATTTGTCTTTGCCCTTCTTGCTTTATTGATTTCTTCGGGAATTAAGCCCAGAGTTTAATTCGGGCGCTGTTATGTTCTATAACGATATTTAGTTTTATTCACTATTCCGTAGAAATTAGATTGAATTTCCCGAGCATCAGTTTGTCTTTTTCGTTACCCGCCACAAAATGTATATTGTAGATTTTAATTTCTGTCATAGAGATTAATTCACGTAGTCTTTTTCTTATTTTGTCCAATTTATCCTCTTGATTTTTGACATGGCCGATTGTAATGTGCGGTTGGAATTGATCCAGCACAAAAGGATTGCCATATCGCATCAGCATTTCTTTTTGTCTTGCGGTATATTTTCTGTGTGGGGTTAAATAATCTGCGTCAATACAACCACTTTTCAGTTTTGCCACTTCTTCCACAATTTTTTCATGCAGTTTTACCAAAGCGTCGCTTTTCTCAATTTTCAGAAAAATCAATCCAAAATGGAAATAATTTATGTCTTCGATCTTTACGGTAAAGCTTTTTTGCGTTTTTGAGATGCCCTTTAATTTTTCTGCTATTAATCTAATATTTTCATTCGGCACACTTAAATCGTAAAGATTTAAATGTGGATGCTTGCTTCCTGAAAAACCTTTCTTTGCTCTATATTTATCAACAAGTAAATTATTTGCTTTAATAATTTCACGACAAATTTGTGATCCCATCGGCACTTCAATTCCTATACCCACCCATATACAATTTTGGTTTTGTTTGACCATGTTTTCAATTTTTCGCTTCTCATGACAACATTTAGCTTTCAAGCCATTGATTGGTTAAATCAAGAGCTTTAGGGAAAGATACTTGTTCAATAATTTGTTCTTCCTTTTTGGTGATCTTCCTTAAAACTAAAGCTTCCGCTTTTTGTTCTGAATTTTCCGGCCTAACTCCAATTCTGATTCGGGCGAATTGGTTTGAACCTATGGCCCGGATAATTGATTCAATTCCATGATGCCCGGCGGCTAAACTTTGGTGAGTAAACTTAACTTTGCCAAAAATCAAATCTGTGTCATCATGAATAACCAAGATTCTTTCCGGAAGCAGTTTGTAGTAGTTCAAAAGCTGTTTTATTGCCGGGCCTGATTGGTTCATATAAGCTGAAAGCTTAACTAAGCCAAGTTTGTTTTTGGTTTTTATCTCCGCCGGGAGCTTCGAGATTTTTTTCCAATTGCCTTGTTGGTTTAACGAGTTGTTTGATAAAAAATCTAAAAATTCCTTGCCAATGTTGTGTTTAGTCTTGGCGTATTTTTCTTCCGGATTTCCTAAGCCAATAATTAACTTGTCCATAGGTCAGATTTTAGATTATAGATTTTAGAATAATTTTCAATTTTCAATGAATTTTCAATGAATCAATTTCCAATAGAACCCTACTAATTTACGAATTATTACTAATAGCTACCAATCAATCTTATAGTATTATTGGTGCTGATTAGTAAATTGGCAAGAGACAGCAATGAAGCCAAGGAGTTGTCATCTTGCTGATTTTTTGATAAGATTGCTTAAAATGAGTTTCCGTAAGTTTAAAATCTTTTCCCTTGAGCTTTTAGAATCTATTTTGCTTTCTCTGATTATTATTTTACCAATCAGATTTTTTATTATCCAGCCCTTTTTTGTTAAGGGCCAGTCAATGGAGCCGAATTTCCATGAAAATGATTATTTGATAGTTGATGAACTTTCTTTCCGTCTCCGCCAGCCGGGTCGAGGCGAAGTGATTGTTTTGCGTTCGCCAATTCAGGAAAATTATTTTTTCATCAAAAGAATCGTTGGCCTGCCCGGAGAGACCATAGAGATAAAAAACAGCCAAATTACTGTTTATTCAGAAGAATATCCCCAGGGGTTAGTTTTGTCTGAGCCTTATTTAGCTAAGGAAATTACAACCGAAGGCAATTTTCGAATCGAGGTTGGCGACAACCAATATTTTGTTTTGGGAGACAATCGGTCTGCCTCTTATGATTCCAGGCGCTGGGGTTTGCTGGGAGGAGAAGATATTATTGGCCGGGTTTGGTTAAGGCTTTGGCCGATTAAAGCGGCAACAGTGTTTGCCCAGTAGTGAATTTCATTGCAACACTGCTTCATTGTTTCATTGTTGAAAACCCATCCATACAGCAGAATGGGGTTACATTGTCAAAATTGGAATCAGGAATAATGAATTATGAATAATGAATTAAGAGAAAAGTTATATCCTAAAATCTAAAATCTTATTTTGTCTCGCTTCGTCTCGTTATGTCTCGCTACGACGAGATTTAACGCAGCCAGAAAAATTAGGAAAAGAGAATGTCCAAAAAGCCACAAAAAGCAATCCCATCAGTTGGGCGGGAAAAAACTAAACGGTTATTGTCAGCTCCAAGGGGCATTCAGGACATCTTGCCGCCAGAAGTTTTTTATTTTGAAAAACTGGAAAATATCATTTCTGATTTAGCTGCTTTTTATAATTACGAGAGGATTGAGCTGTCCTTATTGGAAAGCAAGGCTTTATTTGAACGAAGCCTTGGTTTAGAAGGGGGGACTGCGAATAAACAACTTTATGTTTGCCAAACCAAAAGCAGAGATAAATTAGTTCTCCGTCCCGAGGCGACCACTGGATCGGCCCGAGCTTATATTCAAAATAGTATGTTTAATTGGCCCCAGCCGGTGAAACTTTGGTATTGGGGGCCAATGTTCTATCAGGGGGATTTTTCTACTGGCAAACATCAGCAGTTTTGGCAAGCCGGATTTGAATATTTTGGCTCTGACAACCCGATTGTTGAAGCAGAATTAATTCAGTTGGGTTTAAAAATTAGTAAAAAATTCGGCCTTAAAAACAGTTATGTAGAGATTAACAGCATTGGTTGTTCTGGTTGCCGCCGAATTTATCGTCGGGCTTTGAAACAACATTATCGCTATAAGCTGAAAAGAGTTTGTTCGGATTGCCGGAATCGATATAAAAAAAATGCGCTTCAGCTCCTGAATTGTGAAAATAAGCTTTGTTTTGAATCTAAAACCCAAGCGCCGGAAAGCTTAGATTATCTTTGTAAGTCCTGCAACCTTCATTTCAAAAAAGTTTTAGACCATTTAGACAGTTTAGCTATCCCTTATCTGCTCAACCCTCGCCTTGTTCGGGGCTTGGACTATTATAATCGGACAGTTTTTGAATTCAGGGCTGATAGCCAAGAGTTGGGGGCGAAGACTGTTTTTGAGGACAAGAGGGATTCAATTGCTTTTGCCGGCGGCGGCCGGTATGATTATCTGGTTAAACAATTCGGCGGTCCGGACACGCCCGGTTGCGGCTTTGCCCTTGAGGTGGAAAAAATAATCAGTTTAATAAATAAGGACCCCAATGATGGTTTTGTAGATGTTTATCTGGTTCAGATTGGCAATTTGGCCAAGATAAAACTGCTCCAGCTTTTTGAAGATTTTAAAAAAGCCAAAATTAAAATCGGTTTTGATCTGGGGTCTGACAATTTAAAACCGCAGCTTAAATCAGCAGCCCGGCTCGGATCTCGCTTTGCTTTAATTTTAGGTCAAGAAGAAGCGCTTCATGGCGAGATTATTATTCGCGATATGAAAACCGGGGCACAGGAAACCGTGAGTTTGGGGAAAGTCATTAATTTAGTTAAGAAACGGCTTAAGAAAAAATCATTGTAAAAACAGCATTTTTATAGTAAAATTAGGTTAATTATATTAAAGCAATGGCAATTGTAGTTAAAAGAAAAGAAGGCGAAACAGAGTCAAGTTTTCTTTATCGGGCTTCTAAAAGAATTCAGAAATCAGGCATTTTGTTAGAGGCAAGAAGGAACAGGTTTCACCATAAAACACTTTCCAAAAACAAAGTTAAGGCTAAAGCCAAACACAGTTTAGCTATGGGAAAGCTGATTAGAAAACAGCTGAAATTTGGTTATTCTCCGGAAGAAGCAGTGGCAATGGCTAAAAGAATTCTGAAGGGGATTACCAGAAAATAGCAGTCATTTTAATTTCCAATTGCCAATTCGCAATTTACAATAAATATCGCGGTTTTCAATTTTCAAACATTCAAACTGGGGTGTTGGTCATTGAAAATTGAATGAAAATTGAAAATTGAGAACTGAATTTTCCCAAATGACTCTTTTAGAAACTATTAAATCCGATACTATAAACGCTCTTAAATCAGGCGATAAGTTTAAATATGAAGCTCTAAAGCTTTTACTTGCTTCTTTACAGAATAAAGAAATTGATAAACAGGGCAAAGCGGGATTAGAAGCGGTTTTAACAGACAAAGAAGTCCAGGAAGTGGTTTTATCAGAGATAAAAAAACGCCGCGAAGCTATTGAGGTTTATGAAAAAGCCGGGCGCCAAGATCTGGCTGAACAGGAGAAGAAAGAACTGGAGATAATTTCTGTTTACGCGCCAAAACAGCTTTCAGAAACAGAGATTAAAAAAGAACTCGAGGAACTGATTGCCCCTCTTGGGTCTGCGCCAAACGCAGCCGGCGCAGTTGAGATGGGCGTTTTAATGAAAGAGTGCGCCCAGAAATTTAAGGGCCGGGCCGATATGGGTTTGGTTTCAAAAATAGCCAAGGAATTGCTGGGCAGTTAAAGATATTAATATACTAATAGCCCGAAAGATGCTAATTCTTTTATTATCTTTGTATTATTAGCACAATTAGTATATTAGTATCGTTTTCATGATAGTTCTGGAAAATTTCAGTCATTATAAGGTAAAAAAAACCGAATTGCTAAAGACCATTAAGTCTGTTTTAAAACATCTGGAAGTTTGGCCCAGCTGGTGGCTTGAGGTTTATCTGGTTGATTATTCGCAGATGGAAGAACTTCATCGGCAACTGTTAAAAAAATCCGGTCCGACTACTGTTATCAGTTTGGGTTTACCGGATAATTTTTTTTTAGCTGGTCTTTCCGGCGGCGGGGAGGTTTATCTTTGTCCGGAAGAAATAAAAAAATCCGGTTTGTCTTTAGAATATTTCCTTATTCACGGTATTTTACACCTGGCCGGCTTTAACCATCAAACTCAAAAACAGGAAAAATTGATGCTTGCCAAAGAAGCAGAAATTTGTGCTAAAATAGGTTTATGAATTCTAACTTATTTTTTGTTTTAGATCTGGGCAGCCATTCGGTCAAAGGGGTTTTGGCTGATATTGATTTAAAGTCCAGAGTAGTTGAGATTATTGCCCGAGCTGAAGCAAAATCCTCTGGTATTAGACGGGGGATTATTTTTGATCCCGGCGATGCGGCCCAGTCAATTAGCGAGGTTTTGCGCCAGATAGAAGAAGTTAGCAAAAAAGAGATTAGCGAAGCAAATATTTTGCTTGGCGGGCCATGTTTAGAAACAAGATTTGCCAAGGGCAGTATTGTTGTTTCCCGGCCGGACGAAGAGATTGGCCCTGAAGACCAGCGAAGGATTTTAGAAACAGTTGAGGCGCTGCCATCGCCGCAAAACCGAACCGTGCTTCATGTGATTCCTCAATATTATATTATTGATGATATTGACAAAATCCGGGAAGTTATTGGGATGCAGGGCAGCCGTTTAACGCTTGAAGCAACAGTTATTGATATTTTTAGCCAAGCAATGATTGGCTTAAACAAGTCTTTGGGCATTGTTGGCTTAAAACCCAATCTTTTGATTGCCAATCCGTTAGCTTCTGCCAAGGCCTTAATCCCCAAGCGAGATAGGGAAGAGGGGGTTTGTGCGATTGATTTTGGCGCCGAAACCACTTCTTTGACGGTTTTTGAAGAAGATAATTTGGTTTATTTAGCGGTTATTCCTTTGGGCTCGCAAAACATTACCAATGATATTGCCAACGCTTTGCAGATTCATTTTGACAGCGCCGAAAGGATTAAGACCGGTTTTGGCCAGGCCCTGGCCTCAAAAGCAAGCAAAAAAGAAGAGATTGAGCTGTCCCGTTTTGTTGAAGGCGAAGAAGCAGTGGTGACGAAAAAGCATTTAGCCGAGATTATTGAAGCTCGGCTTTCCGAGATTCTTGGTTTTGTTAATGATGAACTGAAAAAATTAGGCAAAGCCGGGAAACTGCCAGCCGGAGCGGTCATCTATGGCGCCGGCGCGGAAATGCCTTATCTTAGCCAGCTGGTCAAAAAAGAACTAAAGTTATCAGTTAGAAAGGGCGGTTTGGACCATCATCGGAATTATTTCCCAGACGAAGTCCCGCCCCAGTATCTTAATGCTTATAGTTTAATTCTTTGGCAGCTAGAATCCTTTTTTGGCAGTCATCAAAGCTCTTATTTTGGTCGGGGCTTGTTTGGGTTTTTTAAAAAACTTTGGGAAAGTTTTATTCCTTAATTTTTTATTATTTTTATGCCTAAAAAATCAAAGATAAAAAAACAGAAAAAACCAAAAGCCAAACGGGTCATAAAGAAAAAGCCGGCCGAAGCAAAATCAACAGTTAAAGATAAAGTTAAAACCAGTTTTAAAGTTCTGCCGGCTTCAAGAAAAGATTTTTCTATGCCTAAAATGAAGTTGGTTGGCATTGGCGGCGCAGGCGGCAATGCCTTGACTCGGATTCAGGGAATAGTCAGGGGATTGGAAACAATCGCTCTAAACACAGATGCTCAAGATCTCCAAAACACTAAAGCGAGTAAAAAAATTCAGATTGGCAGACAGATAACTCGTGGACGGGGTTCTGGCATGAATCCGGAGATTGGCCAAAAAGCAGTTGAAGAAAGCAAAGAGCAGATCGCTAAAGCTTTAGAAGGAGCGGAGTTGGTTTTTATTACCTGCGGCCTTGGCGGCGGTACTGGTTCCGGCGGCTCGCCTATTGTTGCTGAAATTGCCCAATCTCTTGGCATTGTCACCATTGGCGTGGTGACTTTGCCTTTTTCGTTTGAAGGCAAAGAAAGGCAAGAGGTTGCCCAAGCAAGCCACTTGCTTTTAAAAGAAAGAGTTGACGCTTTGGTCACGGTTCCCAATGACAGAATTTTCAACATTATTGATGTTAATACCTCTTTGAAAAAAGCTTTTTGGGAGATTGACGAAATTTTGCGCGAAGGCATTCAGGCAATCTATGATTTAATTATGAAGCCGGGATTGATTAATGTTGACTTCGCTGATTTGAAAACAATCATTAAAAATTCCGGAGAATCGCTTTTGGGCATCGGGGTTGCTTCGGGCAAGGATCGGGCGGAAAAAGCTGCCGCTCAAGCAATCCAATCTCCTTTATTAGATATTACCATTGATGACGCTAAAGGCGTTTTGTTTAATATCTCTGCCCGGGGCAGTTTGAATATGGTTGAGGTTCAGCAAGCGGCTAAAACTATCACTAATTCAATTTCTGAAAACGCCCGGGTTATTTTTGGCGCCAACTTTGACCATCGTCTGCCGAAAAATAAATTAAAGATTGTTGTTGTTGCCACCGGCTTTAACCGGTTTCAAGAAGCTTCAACTCTGCCCTTTGACCGTGAATCGGCAGAATCAACCGCAGAAGAAGAAACCAGTTTGTTGACCCGCGATGTTTTAAAAGAAAAAATTGAGCCGTTTGAATCTTTGGAAGAAGAGCCGGCCTTTTTAAGAAGATTGAAAAAATCTTAAACCCCAATCTCAAGCTGTCTCACCGGCGGTACCGCCGGAGTGAACTTGATTTACTGACTTTCTTGACAAACAGAGATTCTCTGCGATACTAACAATGTCTTCAGGCGAAAGGCTTTGGCCCAGAACCCGAAGACACTGGAGAACTCCGCTTTTGCGGAGTTTTCCATTTTTATGCTTAAACCAGACATCGGATGTCCTAGAGATATAGGATAAAAACCTAACCAAACTCTCGGTTTAAACAACCGAGAGTTTTTGTTTATTCCCAACCCTTGACAAAACCCAGAGAGAGAGATACTAAGAGCAGTTCTTAAAAATTTCAAAAGAAAGGAGGTGTCTTCTATGAGAGCAATTGGTCGTAAGGTTTTCGCTAAATATGTTGCCACACGCGTCTATTCCGGTAAATGGAACAAGGGTCGCGGCGGGCCGTATCCTTGGCGTAAAGCCTGATCTCGGTGGATGATCAAAAGAGGCTGGCTGATTGCCAGCCTCCTATTTTAACCGCACTTTCAAAACCAACTCAATCTGTAGAAAGGATAATGATATGCAAGCGCTGCAACCGATTATCAAGCCCGTTTCTCTCAGCTGTAATCTCGGATGCGATTACTGTTACTATGGTCCGCCACGCAAAGAAGACTTTCGTGTTATTCTTGGCGATTCTGTTGACAAATTCAATGTTATGTCCGAAGAAACGCTTGGGGCATTGATTGCAGCCTTCGCCGGAACGCGACGACCAGTGAACTTTATGTGGCATGGCGGCGAGCCATTGATTGCTGGATTGAAATTTTTCCAGAGAGCAGTAGAAATTCAGCGTCAGGTTTTCAAGAGACGTCGTCAGTCAGCAAACACTGTTCAAACTAATGGACTATTGGTCGACGAAAACTGGGCTAGATTCTTTATGGAAAACCACTTCCATGTCGGCACCAGTTTAGATGGTACGGCAGCTATGCACGATGTCTTTCGCGTGGATCGTAGCGGCCGCGGATCAGCAGATAAAGTCATCAAAGCGATCAAACTAATGGTTGAGTATGGAATTGATGTGAATGTTATTTCAACCATCACCAAGGCGAATGTCGGTCACGCGGCTGAAGTCTACGTCTTCCTGAGATCGCTCGGCGTGACCAAAATGAAGTTTTCTCACCTTCATGAGCGCGAACGCCTCGGCGATAGATCTGAGATAGCGGCTACGCCTGAAGAGCATGCTACTTTTATGATCGCTCTGCTGGATGCTTGGCTGGAAGAAGACAATCCTGAAGTCGAGATCTCTGATCTCGTAAGCATTATTCAGGTTCTGTCTGGAGGTAAAGATGTCGACTGTATTTTCGCTGGGGTCTGCGAAAGATTCTTGACGATTGAATATGATGGTTCGGTCATGTGGTGCGACACCATTGGCAAACCATCAGAAATTAGAATCTTCGGCAATGTCAGAGATGGGCTTGATTCTATCGTGGTCTCGCGAGGCTATCGAAAGTTTCAAGACCAGTTCCAGCGCCTTCATCGTAAAACTTCAAAACAGCCATGGTATCCGTTCATAACCCTTGGTTGTCTCGGGGATTATCCAGAAATGCCGTTCGGAGCGAAAAATCCTCAAAATACTTACGCTGAATCCTGGATGAGTATAATCAGCGCCGTCGCCGATAGATTGGAGGCTAACAATTTTCGGATTATTAATGATCCAAGAAAAATCAGCTCCCGCTAAACGGGAGCTGATCTATTTGTCTAAAGATTTGACTGCCCGTTTAAGTTTAGAGAGATAGTCCCCGATTGTAATTTTATTTTGATGTCTTTCTACAACATACGGTTTCATAATCTCTGCCACTCTTTTTCTGGATTCTTCCAAAACATCAGCTTTACGACTTGTAATCCATGGCTTCAGTTTTGGGAAAAGCAGATTAGAGAGTTCTCCTTCTGGGATTAAAGAAGAAACAAGCATTTCTTCGGCAATTACTTCCTTTGGTAAACCGGTTTTCCAAGAGATTTTATTGAAAAATTTAGGATACGGTCTTGATGTTGCCCGGATTATCTTTCTTAATCTTTGGTTATCAAATAAAACAATATGAATATATTCATGAATGAGGGTTTTAACAATATTATCCCAGGAATTTTTTATTG
>JBFMGR010000003.1:0-14431 GCA_040753135.1 Patescibacteria group bacterium
TCAGATACACTCTTTCCTGTGAAAACGGCGAAGACACAGTCACCAAACACCTGTTAGTGGTTATCCAGGAGTTTAAGTGGTTTGAGACAATTCCGATAATCAATCAGTAAGTTTGTAAACAGAAAGAGACAGAACGTAGAAGAAACCTCTAAAAAGAGGTTTTTTCTACTGTGGTTGTAGCTTGTTAATACACCTATTCATTAATCCATTTATTTTTTTACCTCTAATTTTTTTAAATCTGCTTATTACGACCATCTTAACGATCGTCAAGATTGTTGTGAATAAGATGGATTCTCAATTTACAATTTCCAGTAAAACCCTGCTAATTTACGAATTATTACTAATATCTGCCAATAGCTTAAGATTTCAGATTATAGATTTTAGAAAAACCCTATTCATAATTCCTGATTCATAATTCATTATTCTAATTTTTGAGGTTGACATCTCTGCCATTTTTCTTTTTTATTATCTTAGAAAATTCAAGTATTTGCCTTGGATTTTTTCCACAGGCCGTGGTTTTGATTTATTATAAAATTCCATAAGCAATTAAAAACAAAAATAAAACTATGGCAAAAACAACGGCAAAAAAGATTTCTTGGCAGTCAGCAAAAATTAAACCGCCAGAAACTATTATTAAGCGGAATGGGCAGGTGGCATCTTTTGAACCGGGGAAGATTGAGTCAGCAATCAGCCGTTGTTTTAAAGCTTTTAACAAAGAGCCGAGAATTCCAATCCCAGATTTAACTAACCAAGTGGTTAATATTGTTTCAGCTAAATATGACCAGCCGACAGTTGAGCAGGTTCAGGATGTGGTGGAAACAGTCCTGCAAGCAGCCGGAGAATATGAAGCGGCCAAGCGGTACATTATTTATCGGCTTGAACATGCCAAGCTCAGAGAGCAAAGGCCGATTCCCGAACAAGTCAGGGGGGCATTTACTGATTCAGATAAGTATTTTCCGAGCCCGTTGCAGAAATTCCAGTTTTATGACAAATACTCTCGTTTTAATTATGAATTAGGCAGAAGAGAGACCTGGATAGAAACAGTCAATCGGGCAGTGAACTTTCTGAAAGAGCTTTCAGAAGAAAGACTATCCAAAGAAGTTTATGAAAAACTTCATCATTTTATTTTGGAGATGAAAGCAATGCCGTCAATGCGATTGTTAGCAATGGCTGGTCCGGCGGCTCGGCGGAACAATATGGCGATTTATAACTGCTCTTATTTGCCGGTTGACAGTTTGGATTCTTTTGTTGAAGCCCTGCTTATCTCTATGGCTGGGTGCGGAGTTGGTTTTTCAGTTGAAAAAAAATATGTTGAAAATCTGCCTCGGATTAAAAGGCAGCAACAAGGGAAGCCGGTTAAGTTTGTTATTCCTGATTCTACTGAAGGTTGGGCCAGCGCTTTAAAACAGGGATTAGAACTTTGGTTTGCTGGTAAAGATATTGAGTATGATTTTTCTCAAGTCCGGCCAGCCGGAGCGCCGCTGCGGACTAAAGGCGGTCGAGCTTCCGGACCAGAGCCGTTAAGAAAAATGTTAGAGTTTGCCAGGAGTAAGATTCTTTCAAGGCAGGGCAGTTTTTTAAGACCGATTGATGCCCATGATATTATGTGCGCGATTGGCGATGCGGTTGTTTCCGGCGGAGTAAGAAGAACGGCAATGATTTCTTTATTTGATTTTGATGACACCGAGATGAGATTATGTAAAAGCGGGGAAAACATAAAGGGCAATGAGCGGAGATGGAATGCAAACAATTCAATGGTTTGGCCAGAACGGGAGTTGTCTCAGGCTGAAATAACCCGGTTTATTTTAGAAATGGATGAGTCTGCCAGAGGTGAACCGGGGATTTTTTCTCGCTGGGCGGCCCAAAACACAGTTCCTAAACGTCGCCGGCCGGCTGATTTTGGCACCAATCCTTGCGGTGAAATTATTCTTCGGCCGTATGAGTTTTGCAATTTGTCTATTGCCGTTGCTAGAAAAGAAGATGATTTTGAGAGTTTAAAACAAAAAGTTGAAATTGCCGCAATTATCGGGACAATTCAGTCAATGGCAACCAATTTTCCCGGTCTGCGGCCGGAATGGAAGAAAAATTGCCAGGAAGAGCGGCTTTTAGGAGTTGATATCAATGGCCAGATGGATTGCCCGGCCTTCAGAGATGAGAAAGCGATGGAAAAACTTAGGCAAGTGGCAATTGAAACCAACAAAAAATATGCCAGGATTTTGGGGATTAACCAGTCGGCTGCAGTTACTTGTGTTAAGCCTTCGGGCAATTCTTCTCAACTTTTAGATTGTTCTTCCGGAGTCCATGCTCGCTGGTCAAAATATTATATCCGGAATGTTCGGGTTGGCGCCCATACGCCGGTATTTAAAGTTCTTCGAGATGCGGGTGTGCCAATGGATCCGGAGAATAACCAATCGCCAGAATTGGCCCGAACCTGGGTGGCTCATTTTCCGGTTAAGTCGCCTCCGGGCGCCGTGGTCAGAAAAGATTTAACTGCTTTGGATCAATGCCGTTATTGGCTTAAAGTTAAGGAAAATTGGACTGAACACAATCCAAGCGTTACCGTAACCTATTCTCCTGATGAATTGCTTGATATTGCTAAATGGGTTTGGCAGCACCAGGACAAGATCGGCGGGATGACTTTTTTGCCGAGTTTTGATGCTCAATACGACCAGATGCCTTATGTTGAGATTTCTAAAGAGGAATATGACCGGCTTAATCAAGATTTTCCTGAAATTGATTTTTCCAAAATTTACCGTTATGAAGAAGAAGACTTGACCACTGCGGCTCAGGAAGTTGCTTGTTTGGCCGGAGTTTGCGATTTGATTCTTTAATCCATTTTTATTTTTTAATTTTTCTTGCTTGCTAAATCCCGCCAGGCGAGACAATTTTTCCTCCAGAAGCGCTTGTCAGCCCCTGGCGGGGGTTCGCCTTTGGCGGATAATTCCTAACAAAACCCTACTAATTTATGAATTATTGCTAATAATCACCAATCAATCTTATTAGTATTATTAGTACAGATTAGTAAATTGGCAGGAGGACATAGCAATGAAACAATGAGACAATGAAGCAATAAAATTTTGGGGTTGAATAATCTCGGTTTTTAAGCTAAGATTGTCTATTATGCCAGAACTTAGTTTAAGCGTTAAATTAAGAAAATCAGAAGAGAGAAATCCTCTAACTCTAAGAAAAAACGGGTTAATCCCGGCTGTTTTGTATGGACCGGAAACAGAAAATCAGGTTTTCACTGTTGATCAAGCTGAGTTTTTGCAGTTTCTCAAATCAGCCCCCAAGAACAAGCCGTTCAGGCTAAAGATTTTAGATAGCAAGGCAGAGATTGACAATGTTTTAATCCACGAGATTCAAAAAGACAGCTTAAAGGATCAGATTTTGAATATAGATTTTTATCAGTTCAGCAGCAAGAAAAGAATTAAGCTTTCAGTGCCGATTGAGTTTATCGGTAAAGCTCCGGCCATTGATCAGGGCGGCGTGATTGTTTCTAATATGAATGAACTTGAAGTTGAGTGTTTGCCGATTAATATTCCCGAGAAAATTTTAGTTGATGTTTCGGTTTTAGAAAACCTTGATTCAACTATTTATGTTAAAGACTTGAACCTGCCCGGAGGAGTGGTTTGCCATTTTGATCCCCAAACCCCGGTTGTTTCTGTAACTGAACCAACTAAAGAAGTTGTTGCTGAAGAACCAGTTGCAGCAGAAGAGGCAGGGACTGGGGCAGGCGGGGAGAGCCAAGAAGAAAAAACAACTGAAGCCAAAGCAGCTTCAGAGGCCGCCCCAGCTGAATAAGCCCCGAATTAATTTACTTGATGCGTACGATTATTGATATTAAGAAAAGACCCGGTTTTTCTTATTCTTCTTCTGAAAACAAATCTTCAAGTCAGTCTGACAATCTGATTTTGCGCCTAAGGCAGAAAACTTCGGTTAATCCCGGGTTGATCAAAGCTCTGGCTGGTTTTTTTGTCGGCTTGGGTTTGTTAAGCAGCCAGATTGGTTTTGTCTCCGCTCCGATCTCTGTTTCTTTTGCGGACACCTTAGACGCCTTAGAAGCGAGAAGGGAGTTGGAGCAAAAATTAAGCGAGATTGAGTCCCAGATTCAAGGTTATGAAAACACCATTCAAGGCATTCAAGGCGAGAAAAAAACCTTGGCTAACGAGATAAAGATTTTAGACAGCACCATCGCCAAACTTAATCTGCAGATTAAGGCAATTGATTTGGAAATCCAAAGATTAAATTTAAGGATTAATGATTTGAGTCTTGGCATTAAAGATTCTGAATCAAGAATTGATAAACAGAGAACCCTTTTGGCAGATTCTTTAAAAGCTCTTTATGAAAGCGACCAGCTTTCGCTTTTGGAAGTTTTGGTTAGTCGCAATTCTTTATCCGAGTTTTTTGATGAGATTAACGCTCAAACAGCGATTCAGGTTGAGGTTCAAAAAGATTTGAATTTAATCAAAGAGTTAAAAGTTAGTTTAGAGGGCCAGCGAACCAGTTGGATTGACCGGCGAGAAGACCAGGCGGCTTTGCTTCGGCTCCAAGAAGCCCAGAAATCCCAGTTAGCCGGGAAAAAAGCAGAAAAAGATAAGCTTTTAGCAGCTACTAAAGGCAAGGAAGCTGCTTATCAGAAATTATTAAAAGAATCGGAAAAAACTGCGGCAGAGATTAGGGCCCAGCTTTATCGGCTGATTGGCGGCGGGGAGATTAAATTCGGCGATGCTTTGAAATATGCCGAGTTTGCTTATCAGCAGACCGGTGTTCGGCCTGCTCTTTTGCTGGCAGTTTTGGATAAAGAGTCAGCTCTGGGTAAAAATGTCGGCCGATGCAACTGGGAAACAGCTATGCACCCGACCAGAGACAAGCCGGCTTTTCTGCAAATTACCCAAGAATTGGGCTTAGATCCTGATTCAGTGCCGGTTTCCTGTCCGATTTTGTCAGACGGAGCTTATGGCGGCGCTATGGGTATTGCCCAGTTTATTCCTTCTACTTGGATGATTTATAAAGACAGGATTCAAAAAATTACCGGGACTATGCCTTCGCCTTGGAATCCGCGCGACGCTTTTTTAGCAACCTCGCTTTACTTGTCTGATGCCGGAGCTAGCAATGCTAATTATACTAATGAAAGGATTGCCGCGGCTAAATATTACGCCGGCGGCCGCTGGCGCTATTATCTCTATTCTTATGGAGATCGGGTGATGGAGTTAGCTCGTTACTATGAAAATCAGATCCAGATTTTGAAACAGGCCGGGGTAGATAATTTTTATTTCTCTTTATTTTTTTAAGACCGGTTAAAAGAAAAAGCAAAAAGCCCAAAAGGGCTTTTTGCTTTTTAAGAAAGACTCGTAAGCCGGATTCTGTTTCCCCTTTGATAAACTTAGGGTAAAGAGTCATTAGTCTAGGCCTTCAATTACTCTCAGGCTCAAGCGACACCCCCCTCGCGCGTAGCGCGAGAAAATCCTAATTTTTAAATCCCAGGCTCCAAATAACCTCTAATTTACCAATGACCAAAATCCTCAGCCAGAGGCCGACCCGCCTTTGGCGGGAAAACTGTTTTGAAAATTGGAGATTCTGATATTGGAATTTGTTTGTAATTTGGCGCTTGGTGCTTGGAATTTCCTTGTGCTACGTACAAGGGATACGATCTTGTACCCCGCAAGGATTTAGCCGTTTCACCTCAGTTTTTAGCTGAATTTCTCTTATTGCTCCTTTAGGGAACGAGAAGAGACAAGTGCTTTATTGCTGAGCTGCATCCTCCGCAGCCTAAAGCTTTGAAGGATGATTTAATCCTTTCGAATTAAATCGTCTCTGTTCGCACCTCTACCACAGCTCCGCTGTGGAAATTCTAAGCCCTAATCCTTAAATCCTAAACAAATTTGTTTAGAAATTAGGATTTTGGATTTAGGATTTCCGCAGCGAAGCTGCGGTGACGGGTATTACCCGCTGCGTTTGCCAAAATTGTCTGAGCAAAGCGAAGATACAATTTTGAGCCCCGCCATAGCTTTAGCGACGGCGGGTCCGCCTACGTTAAAACTTCGGCGGACGCTCAATTTTGTCATCACTCGCAAGTTCGTGAACAAAATTGGCGGGTATCCGGACTTTCCTGACATTAACAATTAGATTGTCAATGCCCGACTCCTCGGTCCTTCTTAAAATAAATTATAACATAATTTTCAGTCTTTTTCCACTGTTTTCAAATCCGAGGTTATTAGGGTTTAAGTTGTTTTTATCTTAAAAATATGCTATTTTATTAAATAATGAAAAAAGATACTCATCCGGAATATTTTTCTGAAGCCCAGATAAAATGCGCTTGCGGCGCAGTTTTTCAGATTGGGGCAACTAAGAAAAGTTTGTCAGTGGATGTTTGTTCTAAATGCCACCCGTTTTTTACCGGCCAAGATAAACTGATTGATACTGCCGGCCGGGTTGAGCGAATTAAAGCCAAGATTCAAAAAGCGGAAAAGATTAAAGCGGGACGAAAAACTATTTCTAAAACCCAAAAGCGTCAAGCAAAGAAGCAAAAAAGACAAGCCGCAAAACCTAAAGCCGGTTCTAGATCTGCCCCTAAACAAAAAGCAAAAAAATAAATCTTGATTTAACTCGTTTCTGGCCGGAGGTTTTTTCTTTATTCTGGCGGTAATTTTTGCGCCGGAGATTTTTTCAAAACTGTCCTATTAAAAAATTTTAAGAATGGAAGAATCTTTTTTAGAACTAAAAAAAGAGTTTGCTGAATTAGGAGAAAAAATTGCCGACTCTAATTTTATTCAAGACCAAAAACAATATCAGCAAGCAGCTAAAAGATTTTCTTTGCTCTCACCCCTGGCAGAGAAAATTAGCCAACTGGAAAAGTTAGAAAAAGCAGTTCAGCAAACCAACTTACTTCTTGGCAAAGAAAAAGACCAGGAACTGCTGAAATTGGCTGAAGAAGAAAAAACCAGATTAGAACAGGAAAAAATTTCTTTGTTCAGGGAGTTAGAAAAGGAAGTTGAAGCATTGGCCGGGGAAGAAAAAGCACAAACAACAGCCAACGAGATTCTTTTAGAGATTAGAGCCGGTACCGGCGGAGACGAGGCTGCTTTGTTTGCCCTGGACTTATTTAGAATGTACCAGCGATATGCTGAAAAAAACGGCTGGAGTTTCAAAGTTTTAAGCGAGAGCCGCGATGAGCTTGGCGGTTATAAAGAAGTAGTGGTTGAGATAAAAGGCAAAAAAGTTTTTTCTTTGCTCCGATATGAACGCGGAGTTCATCGGGTCCAGCGGATTCCAGAAACAGAAAAATCCGGCCGGATTCATACTTCGACTGCGACCGTGGCGGTTTTACCGGTTTTGAAAGATGTTTCAGTTGAGGTGGAGGAAAAAGACTTAGAAATTAGTTTTACTCGATCTGGCGGCCCCGGCGGCCAGAATGTCAATAAGCTGGAAACTGCGGTTAGGATTAAACATCTGCCAACCGGAATTGTTGTTGCTTGCCAGTCAGAAAGGCACCAGCACCAAAATAAAGAACGGGCCCTGGGAATGCTCAAAGCGAAACTTTATCAAATTGAACAGGAAAAACAGCAGGAAAAGATCAGCTCTGAGCGCCGAACCCAAGTTGGCACTGGCGAACGGTCGGAGAAAATCCGAACTTATAATTACCCTCAAGACAGGATTACCGATCACCGAGTCGGTGAATCCTGGAAAAATATTCAGAAGATTTTAGCCGGCGATCTTGACTTGATTATTTCTTCTTTGTCTGAATCAGGCCGAAATTAATTCTTTTAAAGCTTTAAAGTCGGATTGATTTTAAAATGTTAAGATATTGATTGGATTAATTTTTTGAATTTGTCAGAATCAGAGCTTAAAAATCAGTTAATTGAACCAACAGGAAAAGACAGGGAAAGGGCCCCGGGATTTTTTCAATGGCTTAATTTTTCTTCTCAAAGTTTAGAAACCGGCGCTTTAATCATTGGCGGTTCAACTCTGATTGGCACTCTGCTTGGCTTGCTGAAAAATACTTTGTTGGCAGCCAGATTTGGCGCCACCCGGGACCTGGATATTTATTTTGCCGGCTTTCGGATTCCGGATTTTCTTTACAGCATTTTAGTTTTTAGCGCCCTTTCCAGTTCTTTTATGCCGGTTTTTGCCCGAGCAATAAAAAAAGGTAAACAAGAGGTCTGGGAAATGGTTAGCGCCATCTTTGGAGTTTTTTCTTTGTTCTTTGGTTTTTTTGCTTTATTAGTTTTTATTTTTTCAGAACAAGCCGCCGGATTAGTGGCGCCGGGGTTTTCCTCCCTTGACCTTGAGCGGTTGTCTGTTTTGCTTAAAATACTGATGCTTCAGCCGATACTTTTGGCTGGCTCTAATCTGTTTTCTATTACCCTGCAGGGTTTTAAAAAGTTTTTTGTTTCTTCATTGGCGCCGGTTTTTTATAATTTAGGAATAATCCTCGGCATTGTCTGGCTAAGCAATTTTTGGGGAATCAATGGTGTTGGCTGGGGCGTGGTGCTTGGCGCCTTGCTTCATCTTTTGATTCAACTGCCCAGCCTAAAGAGTCTGGGGTTTGTTTTATCGTTTTCTAAAAGAGCCCTAGTTCATCTCAAGGAAATGTTCTATTTAATGGTGCCGAGAACTTTTACGATTTTGGCGAATAACCTGGTTTTGTTCTGGATTACTTCAGTTTCCAGTTTGCTGGCCGGCGGCGCTTTAGGAATTTATAATCTGGCTGATTCTTTGCAGTCTTTCCCCTTGACAATCCTGGTTCTCTCTTTAACTGCCGCCGCTTTTCCTTATTTATCTGAAAAATGGGCCAATTACCAAGAGAGCCAAGATCCCCGATTTAAGCAGGAATTTGTTGATATTTTTGATTCGGTGCTCCAGAAAATTAGCTTAATTATTATTCCCGTTTCCTTGCTTTTAGCTGTTTTCAGCCAAGAACTGGTCAGATTAATTTTTGGTTATGGCAGTTTTACTCCTCAAGATCAGTTGTTAACCAGTTTGACTCTGGTGGTTTTTGCTATTTTCTTGCCAGCCCAGGCCTTAACTACTTTTTTAATCCGGGCTTTTTTCTCTACCGGCAACACTAAAGATCCTTTTGTTTCAATGTTTGCTTCTGCTTTTTTGATTAAAATTCCTCTTGTCTGGATTTTTTCAAAACCTCTTGGCGTGGTTGGTCTATCTTTGGGCTTTAGCTTGGGGTTTTTATTTGATTGCCTATATCTGTTCTTGGTTTTTAAAAAGAAAACAAAGATTAGCCGCTTAAATCTTTTTTCTCAAGGAATTAAAACCGGCTGGTATTGGGGCGCAGTTTTGGCTTTGCCCGGCTTGATCGGTTTTTTCGGCTTTAGTTTTCTGCCGATTTTAGCCCGGCAAAGTTTTATTTTTCAGGCCTTGATTAAACTGGGATTAACCCTAATCAGTTTATTGATTGGCTTCAAACTTAAACTGGTTAGTTTTTCAGACTTTTCTTTGTTTTTTCCCAACCAAAGATCCAATTATGAACCAAGAACAGATTAGAAATTTCTGCATTACCGCTCATATAGATCACGGAAAGAGTACATTAGCAGACAGATTTTTAGAGCTTACTGGCGCAGTCAGTCAGCGTGAATTTCGGAATCAGTTTTTGGACCAGATGGAATTAGAAAGAGAACGGGGAATAACCATTAAAATGCAGCCGGTAAGAATGACCTACCGTCCGCAAATTCTAAGTTCTAAGCACGAAATTCTAAACAAATCCAAAACTCAAAATTCTAAAGGTTTAGAAATTAGAAATTCGGATTTAGAAATTGCAAATTCAACACAAGAGTTTGTGTTGAATTTGATTGACACTCCCGGTCATGTTGATTTTACTTATGAAGTTTCCAGGTCTTTGGCCGCGGTTGAAGGCGCGATTCTTTTGGTTGATATCACTCAAGGGATTCAGGCCCAAACTTTAGCCAATCTTCATTTAGCCCAAAAGCAAAATCTGGCGATTGTTGGCGCGGTTAACAAGATTGACCTTAATCACTCTAAAGCTGATTTAGAAGCGCTGAAAAGCAAAATAGCCGAGTTAATCAACTGTTCACCAGAAGAGATTTTAGAGGTTTCAGGGAAAACCGGCCAGGGCGCGGCCGAGCTTTTAAGGTTAGTGATTTTAAAGATTCCGCCGCCCCAAGGTAAACCAGAAGCCTTGCTTCGGGCTTTGGTTTTTGATTCTTTTTATGATTCGTTCAAAGGCGTAGTCGCTTGTATTCGTTTAGTTGACGGTGAAGTTAAACAAGGAGATAGAATCAAGCTTTTCGCTTCCGGCGCAGAAACCGAGATCTTGGAATTAGGCATATTCAAGCCTAAATTAACTCCGGTTGGTTCTTTGTCTGCGGGAGAGATTGGTTATATCGCTACCGGAATTAAAGACCCAAGTTTGGTTAGGGTGGGGGATACGGTGGTAAAAATTCCCAATTCCCAGTTTTCAATTTCCAATATTATTCCCTTGCCCGGCTATCAAGAACCCCAGTCCCTGGTTTTTGTTAATTTTTATCCCGAAGATACAAACAGATTTGAGCTTTTAGAAAATGCTTTGAAAAAACTCAAACTAAATGACGCCGCTTTATTTTTTGCCAAAGAGAAACAGGAAGTTCTGGGACAGGGATTTCGTTTGGGGTTTTTAGGCAGTTTGCATTTAGAGATTGTTAAAGAAAGATTGCGCCGCGAATACCAGTTAAATCCAATAATTACCATTCCCACGGTTAAGCATCAAGTAATTTTAAAAGCCGGCGAAGAAATAGAAATTTTCAGCCCCAATGATCTGCCTTCAGCTGACAAGATTTCAGAGATTAAAGAGCCCTGGGTTAAAGGCGAGATAATCGTCGCCAATATTTATCTTAGCCAAGTTTTAAGCTTGGTTCAGCTGAATCGGGGCTGGGCCGGAGGGCTGGAAAACATGTCTAATGAAATAGTCTTGGTTAATTTTCATCTGCCTTTAGCCGAAATTATTCTGGATTTTTATGATAAGTTAAAAAGCGCTTCTCGGGGTTATGCTTCGTTGAGCTACGAAGTTTCGGGTTGGCAAGCCGGCGATTTGGTTAAACTGGATATTTTAATTGCCAATGAGAAAGTTGATGCTTTTGCCAGAATTGTGCCAAGAGAAAAAGCCGATTCAATCGGTCGGCAGACGATTGAAAAGATTAAAGAGCTTTTGCCCCGGGAAGCTTTTGCCGTAGCGATCCAAGCGGCAATTGGTTCAAAAATTATTGCCCGGGTGACTTTATCAGCGATGAAAAAAGATGTCACCGGCCATCTGTACGGCGGCGACCGAACCAGAAAAATGAAGCTCTGGGAAAAACAGCAAAAAGGCAAAAAGCGGTTAGCTAAATTCGGGAAAGTTCAGGTGCCAAACGAAGTGTTTTTTGAGGTTTTCAAAGCCACGAAATAATTCAGACCATGAATTATGAATCAAGAATCATGGAGCATGTTAATTTCTTATGTTTCATATTTAATGTTTTGTGTTTCATGTTCCATGCGCTATGCTCAATGCTTTATGTTTCATGCTAAAATGAATTTATGGTTTCAAAAAAAGTTTTTGCTTTTATTTTGTTGGCAGTGACGCCAATCTTGCTTTTGAGTTTTATCAGCGCCTGGGTTAAACATCAGGAACTGGCCCGGCGCTATCAAGGGCTTGAAGCAGAAAACTTGAGTCTGGAGACTGAAAATCAGGAGTTGGGGGCTTTATTGGAGCATATTTCCTTAGACGCGGTTAAGGAGTTGGAAGTGAGAAAAAAGCTTAACTACACTAAACCCGGCGAGAAATTGGTGATTTTTGTTTCGCCTTCACCGATTCCAGAACCAACTCCGGCTCGTCAGAGCTTCTTTGATAAAATATTAAAGGTTTTTTCGCGGCAGTAGTTCAGTGGTAGAATGTCTGCTTCCCAAGCAGAAGGTCGCCGGTTCAAATCCGGTCTGCCGCTCAAAGATATGAATTTAGAAGATCTTAAATCGTTTTTAAGGGAATCAGTTGTCCATACTTATGCTGGTAACGGGAAAGAAGTTAAATCCCAACGTCCCGGGTTTATTGAATTGGAATATCAAAAAGGCGACTGGTATTTAAGAGACAGTTACGCTGGTCATTTCCAGGCTCCGGGCATGACCGTGGTTTATTTTCAGGATAAACCAGTTTGGACTTACGCTTATTCTGGCAAAACAATAAAAGAATATTATGACAGAACAAACGAGATATTTTCTTTTCTTAAATCAGCCATGCTGGAAAAAGATTTGAAAGAAGCGAATGACTTGCCGGTGCGCGGGCCAAGCGAATATCTCCAAAATGAATGGAAATACACTTTTGATTTTGAGGGTGATATGAACTGTTTTTATGCTCGGGAAAAGATATTCTTGAAAAATGAATTGGTTTTCTTTCAGGATATTATTGGCGGTTTGGTGATTAGCAGAAACGCGTAGCGGGATAAAACTATTCCAATGTTCTTAAGAATATTAGAATACTCTTACACTGACAAATATGAAAAGATTACTATTGTAAATTCAACTTAGATTTTTGTAGAGTGAAATATCTTAAAATCAAAAACAAAAAATATTCTTTGCCGATTTTTTGTCCTGATGGCACCCGGGCGGTGGTTCGGAGCTTGGATTCGGTTGATTTGAAAAAAACTGGCATTGAAGGCATTGTTGTTAACACTTTTCACCTTCAAACAGATTTAGGCAGCCGGTTTTTTGAAAAAGCTGGTGGGATAAAAAACTTAATGAATTTCAATGGCCTAGTTATCTCTGATTCAGGCGGGTTTCAGGTTTTGTCTTTAGTTTATGAAAGGGGACAGGGCAAAATAAATGATAATGGCGTAATTTTTTATTCCGGCGGGATAAAAAAGCCGAAAAGGCATTTATTCACTCCGGAACAAAGCATCCAGATGCAGTTTGCTTTAGGCGCAGATATTATGATTTGTTTGGATGATTGTCCGCAGATAAAAGCAAGCGTTAAAAAGATTGAACAATCAGTTAAACGGACAATTGAGTGGGCAAAAAGATCTAAACAAGAGTTTCAAAAACAGCTAAGAAGAAGAAAGCTGTCTGATGCAAACAGGCCGCTTTTGTTTGGAGTAATCCAGGGCAATGATAATAAAAGATTAAGAAAACTCTGCGCTCAAGAGCTAATAAAAATCGGTTTTGACGGCTATGGTTTTGGCGGTTGGCCAATGAAAAATAACCGCTTGGACAAGCCGATTTTGAAATATGTTGCCGGTTTAATGCCTGATAATTTGCCCAAATATGCTTTGGGGGTGGGGAAGCCCGAAGACATTATTTATTGTTTCGGAATCGGGTATTCTATTTTTGACTGCGTTTTGCCAACCCGCGACGCTCGGCACCAAAGATTATATGTTTTTACCGGCAAGCCGGAAAAGGCAATTAAAGCCAAAAATCCAGAAAAATATTTTGGTTATTTGAACATTGACAAAGAGAAATATTATCAGGACAATCAGCCAATCTCAAAGTTTTGTGACTGTCATACTTGCCAGAATTATTTCCGGGCTTATCTGCGCCATTTATTCAAGATTAATGAAACTTTAGCTTTTAGACTGGCAACGATTCACAATCTAAGGACTTATGCTAAAGTAATTGAAGAGTTGAGAAGGCTATGAATTTTCATTTTAATTGCCTCCATAGCTCAATGGCAGAGCAGCGGTATCGTAAACCGTAGATGTCAGTTCGATTCTGACTGGAGGCTCAAATTAATTCGCGGGACAAAAGGATTTTTGGAATTCATTTTGGAGTTTTTAAGTTTTTGATTTGTGTTATAATAATTTTTTAACGAACCGCAATTATTATTTTATTTATGAAAAAGTTCAAAAACCCAAGTGGTCAAGAAAACTTAGATAAATTGAGAGTTGATATCGAAGATCTAATTGACACAATCCTGCTCCTGTTAGAGGAAAAGATTTCCAATCTGGAAAAATTTCTTTTAACCGGAGAAGAAGTGTCTCTGCCCGAGAATAAAACACCAGTGGATTTGGTTTCTAATTACTCTAATTTTTTGGAGATTCTTGAAACTGGAGTTTCCGAGCAATTTGCCGAGAGCCATTCTGAAACTGTAAAAAAATTAAAAGCACAATTATCAAAGTTAAAACAAAGAATAGAACTCGAGAAATCTTTATAAGCGGTTCAAAATTTTCTCTTCAGTTCTTGACAGATATTTATTTGTATGTTATGAGATTAAGCACCAGGGGATTGGTGTTTTCTGCTCTTTTAAATAACATTTAGGCCAAGCCAGAAAGCGCGTTAAATATTGTTTAGGGCGTTTTCTGGCCTGACCAAGCGTCTGGTTAGGATTTTTTTTCTTGCCCTCCAAGGAGGTGGGCACAAAATGAAAAAGATAATTACTCTTCTTTTTTTAATAGCTTTGGCAACTTCTGCCTGCGGCGCAGGTGCGCCGCAGGCAGAAGTGCCGCCCTTCAAGTTTCAAGTG
>JBFMGR010000003.1:14531-62228 GCA_040753135.1 Patescibacteria group bacterium
TGCCCTCCAAGGAGGTGGGCACAAAATGAAAAAGATAATTACTCTTCTTTTTTTAATAGCTTTGGCAACTTCTGCCTGCGGCGCAGGTGCGCCGCAGGCAGAAGTGCCGCCCTTCAAGTTTCAAGTGGGGCTTGAAGGGCCCACGCCCCCTGTCTTGGAGGCAGGGGCTTTTCCGCCCCCCAATCAAGTTGGGGCGGAACAATTACCTCTGGTACTCAAAGAGTTGGAGTACCGGATAGGGCTACTCCCGGGCGGCCAGGGCCAGGCCTTATTAAAGGCCGGCCGGGAATTTCACAATAAAATCCTGGCCCCCGCAGCAGGTCGGTCTTTGCCGGCCGTAACCGCGGCCCAGGCTTTAAAGGCCAAGTACGCATTTTTGCTTGGCCTTTTAAAGGAAATCGCCTCGGCAGAGTTTGTTCTGCCGGCGGTGATTCCTATTTATGTTTGCCCGAGCGGGATAATCGTCCCGCCAGGGCAAAATTGCCCGATCTATTATTAGGGGTCAAGAGCCCGACGTTTTGCGTCGGGCTTTTAGTTTAATTTTGATTCTTAGCTTAACAGATTCTTGACTTTTATTTTGTTTCTGCTAAATTATTCAATCTGTGATTCCAAATATTTGGAGTAATGGATTAATCCTTAATTGTTTAGGGAGGTAAAAAGTTGTTGGTCTGTTGTTCTTGTCCCGCCCAACGGGACAAGAACAAGCCGGGCCGGTTTGGGTTGATTTTTTTTATATCTTTGCTATACTATTTTAGTTCCGCAGACAGCAGGTTCGGAAGATTAAAATTGCCTGCCGAGGAGAGATTTTTTACTTTATCTGCGGCAACGCAGAATTTTTAATTATAATTAAATTATAAAGAGGAGTTGTTTAGAGATTAGAAATTGGTAATTAGAAATTTTTTGCTATGGCAATAACAAGGAACAAAAAAGAGCAAACAGTCAAAGAGTTAACCAAGATATTTAAAGATTATCCTTATCTTTACTTTGTTGATTTGGCTAATGTTAAAACTCAAGAACTTACCCAGTTAAGAAATACATTGTTGGAACTTGGAGCGAGTTATCTGATGGTTAAGAAAAATCTTCTCCAGATAGCTCTGCGCCAAAGCGGGTTGGAGCTTTCCGGGTTAGATCAATATTCCGGTTCAGTTGGAGTGGTTTATTCAAAAGACAATGAGCTTAAAGTTGTTAAGGCAATCAGCGAGTTTATTAAAGAGAACAATCCGAAGATAAAGCTGAAAAACAGTTTATCTTTGCTGGCCGGGTTTTTTGAAAAAGCTTTTTTGGATAAAGAGCAAGCAAACCGGCTGGCTAAAATCCCCACCAGAGAAGTTTTGTATGGCCAAACAGTCAATTTGTTGATTTCACCGATCTCCGGATTTGCCCAAACCCTTAATCAGGTTTTGGTCCAATTTTTAATGACCTTGAAAGAAGTTGAAAAAACAAAAAGTTAAAGATTTTAGATTTGAGGATTCAAAATTTTAGAATCAAAATGGGGTCGATCAAAAATTTGTATATTTGTAATAATTAGTAAATTCGTAATCTTATGGAAAAGTTAGAAAAAATTATCAAAGAAATTGAGGGTTTAACTGTTTTGGAACTAGCTGATTTAGTTAAGCAGTTAGAAGAAAAATTCGGGGTTAAGGCCCAAGCCATGGCAGTAGCCGCTCCGGCGGCTGGCGGCGAAGTTAATGCCGCAGCCGGTGAAGAGAAAACCAGCTTTGAGGTAGTTTTGGCCGCGGCTGGTGAACAAAAAATTCAGGTGATTAAAGCAATCCGCGATATTACCGGTCTTGGCTTGAAAGAAGCAAAAGATTTGGTTGATGCGGCGCCAAAGCCGGTTAAGCAAGGAGCAACCAAAGAAGAAGCTGAAAATATCAAAAAACAGTTAGAAGAAGCCGGAGCAAGTGTTGAGCTGAAGTAGTTGCTGTTTCTTGGTGTCTAAAAATAGCGATGGTTCAAAAACAGGTTTTTAAAAACCTGTTTTTGTGTTATAAAATATAAAAATGGCTAAAACCGAAAATAAATTGAAATTTTTCAGTAAAGAAAACCTTTGGTTGGTAATTCTCGGTTATATTCTGGCGGTTTTTATTGCCCGAATCTTTATTTTTTTTACTTCTTTTGTTTTAAACAAACCGGTCAGGGTGGTGATTCAGGATACCCATTACCATCATTATCTTTATTTTGGCCTGTTTCCTTTGTTTGTTGCCCTGGTTTTCTATCTGCTTTCAAAAGAGGTTAATGCTTTGAGCTCATTCTTAACCGGTTTGGGCATTGGTTTTGTTGTTGACGAGGCCTCACTTTTGTTTTTTGCTGACCGGTTTGATTATTGGTCTTTGTTTAATTTTGGCGCGATTGTTTTCGGTTTGGGCGTTTTGAACTTGTTATTTTTTGTTCTTGATCGGCAGAAAACCAAACAAGCAGAGTTGTTAGATTTTAAAATTTTGGAGAAAAGATTAAGGCAGGCAGTCCGCTTGGCAGAGAAAACTTTTTTTTCTAAATTGGGGCCAATCAACTCTAAAGGCAAAAGTCTGCCGGCGAGGAACTATGTTTTGTTTTTGACCGTTGTGTTTGTTTTTATGTTTATACTTTTTTATTTTGCTGGGAAGGAATTGAATCTTATTTAGAAAGAAAATGACGATGAAAGAATTTAAAAACCCCTATCTTCTAATACTTGATTTTCTAAATAAAAATCAAATCAATTTTCAGGAATTTGAACACGAACCGGTTTATACCACCGAGCAGGCCGCTCGGATCAGAGGAGAAGCTATGGCCGATGGAGCTAAATCGTTGGTAGTTAAGATTAACAACAATTTTGTTTTGTTGGTTTTGCCCGGGGACAGGAGATTAAGCTCAAAAAAGGTTAAAAATTTGTTTAAAATCTCGGAGTTCCGTTTTGCTAAACCAGAGGAAGTTGTTTCAGCAATGGGCTGTGAAATCGGCGCTTGTTTCCCTTTGGGCAACTTAGTGGGTTTGAAAACTTATGTGGATAAATCCCTAACAGAAAATCAGTTTATTAACTTCAACCCCGGAGTTCACTATAAAACTATTAAAATGAGGTTCAGCGATTATCAGAAAATTGCTGAATTTGAGATTATTGATATTGCTGAATGAATTTGGCTTATTATAATTTTACAGAATTAGCAAAATGTTTTATAATTAGATAATTGCGGTTTAAAGGTGTTTTACTAATAAAAATATTAATGATTTAAAATGAATTTTAATAAAAAACCAGAAATTCCCCGGGAACCATTTGGCTATAAAGATGCTGTCGAGGTTTACCGCGGGACAAAAAGGGAAAAACAAAGAGCTGAACCAACCCCTGCTCCTTTGCGGCGCGGGGTAAAAATAAAACTTGTAAACATAGAGAAAAAATATAAAGTTCCTGTTGAAGATTTGTTAAAACAGCTTGGCTATGCTATCGGAATAGGGGGATTAGATGGGTTGACGGGAACGCAGTTAAAGCGTTTAACAGCAGAACTTGACTCTGCGAGAGAGATGTTAAAAGTTGGGTCTTGGGCTGGCAAAACTGTGCTTGACCCAAGGTTCAGGCCGAAAAATCTAGGTCAAGATTTTAAGCCGGTTGAAGAACAAGTTGATAAAAGGGGAGAGATTGAGGAAAATAGAAGCGAGCAGGAAAAAGATTGGGGACGGAAAACCGGGGTTTTCTCTATTCAATCCGAGTTTGCTAAACGTTTGTTTTATTATAACTCAAAAGAGAAATTGGGTTGGAATAAATTATTGATTGGCTATCGTGATTCAGAGTTGTATCTGGTTTTGCTGGGCGAGAACAGTAGGACCGAGATTAGTTTTCAAGACTTAAAATCGCAATTAAAAAAGACTCATATACCTGATCTGGTTTTTACTTCAAGAGCAGAGGTTGAAACAGAGGAGCAGTTCCAAACTATTTTAGTTCAAGAGTTGCTTGCTGTTCTGAATAAGGAATTTAAGATCGGTATTGACCCCTCAGCGGTTAAGTGGGCGGGCGAGTTGCGGTTTGGCAATCAAAAAAGAAGAGGGATAGTTAGAAAGCAGCCAAACCAATTCAAATTCCAAAGGAGAACAGTTCTCCCACAGAGAGAAGGTAGAACAGTTCTCCCACAGTTTCCGGAAAAATTAAAAAAGATTGGATTTTTTCAAGAATTGTTTTCTTTGAATGGTCGAGTACAGGGGCATAATCTAAGAGTTTTAGCTCCTGCTGGCGAAGACACTGTTATCCATTTATATAATCCTGACGGGGAGCAGGTTGCCTCAATCTCTCTTCAAGAATTAAAACGTAATTTAGGGGGAGGATTTATTACTTATCCCCGGCCGGATAACCCAAAAATTCAAAAGAAATTTGTCAAAGATTTGAAAAAAGCATTGGCAAAAAATGGTTTGCCAGCGCTGGAAGTTGTTTTATAATCCAATTCGGACTCGTAGCTCAGTTGGTTAGAGCGCTTGATTCACATTCAAGAGGCCCGCAGTTCGAATCTGCGCGAGTCCACAAGTTTTCATTATTTTTGATTCATAATTCTTTTACTTTATGTCTTTATCTATCGGTATCGTCGGTTTGCCCAATGTTGGCAAATCAACATTATTTAATGCGCTTTTGAAAAAACAAGCTGCCTTTGTGGCGAATTTTCCTTTTGCGACAATTGAGCCGAATGTTGGCATTGTGCCGGTGCCGGATGAACGGTTAATAAAATTAGCTGAATTAATCAGGAATTCTGAAAGCTTAGATTGTCTACCGCCAGCAGTGCCGGCTGTGGTTGAGTTTGTTGATATTGCCGGCTTAATTGCCGGCGCCCACCAGGGAGCTGGCCTGGGCAATAAATTTTTATCGCATATTCGGGAAGTTGATGCGGTTTGCCATGTGGTTCGGGCTTTTCAAGACGAGAATATTATTAAAGAGGGAAGCGTTGATCCGGAAAAAGATTTTCAAGTGATTGAGACCGAGCTTCTGCTGGCAGATCTACAGACTTTGGAAAAGCAAAAAGATCCGGGCAACACGCCGGACAAAGAATTAAAACAGCGTTGGCAAGCGGTTTTAAAGTTGAAACAGGGATTAGAAAAAGAGGTCCCGGCAAGGGAAATTGAATTAAACGAAGAAGAAAAAAAGATTTCAAGAGAATTTCATCTTTTGACTGCCAAGCCAATTTTGGTTGCTTTGAATGTTGGTGAGGCGGACTTGAAAAACGCCGCTCAATTGGAAGAACGATATGCTTTAATTTTTCAGTTAGAGCCGGAGCAAGTTGTGGCAATTAGCGCCAAGACCGAAGCCGAATTAGCTGATTTATCTGAATCAGAGCAAAAAGAATATCTGGTCTCATTGGGCCTGGAAAGCACAAGTTTGGATCGGCTGATAAAAAAGGCGTTTTCAACTTTAGGGTTGATGACATTTTTAACCGCCGGAGAAAAAGAAGTCCGCGCTTGGACAATCAAACAGGGCGCAAAAGCGCCTCAAGCCGCTGGAGCCATTCATACTGATTTTGAAAAAAATTTTATCCGAGCCGATGTGATAAACTGGAAAAAATTGATAGAAGCTGGCGGCTGGCAAAAAGCCAGAGAAAAGGGTTGGATAAAGACTGAAGGCAAGGAGTATCTTGTTCAAGAGGGGGATGTGTTGATTATTAGGCACGGGGCCTAACAAGAAATTTCCAATTACCGTTTCTAACTTTCAACCTCCTTTTCGGGGAGCTGTGGGTTATCCACAGCTTTTTTGTTTGACAAGTGGGTCAATAATACTAAAATATATATCAGAAGTGGGAGATTGTGGATAAATATGTGGATAAGTGGGGTGAACTGTGGATAACTTCATAAGACAAGAATTAGTAATTAATAATTGAAAATTGGAAATTAGTAATTAGAAATTTTGCTAAAGTTATGCTTATTGGCGAGTATCAGCACAATTTAGACCAAAAAGGCAGAGTTACAGTGCCGGCTAAGTTCAGGCCAAATTTGTTGAACGGCGCAGTGGTAACTCGCGGTCTTGATACTTGCTTGTTTATCTTGGCTAAAGACGAGTGGCAAAAGCTTTCAGAAAAAATTGCTGCCACGCCTTTGACTCAATCAAACTCTCGGGCTTTTGCCAGATTAATGTTTTCCGGCGCTTTTGATGTTGAACTTGATTCTCAAGGCCGGATTTTGATTCCTGATTATTTAAGGCAATACGCTGGCTTGGATAAAAAGGTTGTTGTTGCCGGAGTCTTCAATCGCTTAGAGGTTTGGGATGAGAAAAAATGGCTGGAGTATAAAAACAGGATTGAACACGACTCTTCAGAGATAGCGGAAAAACTATCTGAACTCGGCATTTAGCTTCATTGGCTTTATGGCTTCGTTAGCTGAATTATGAATTATGGATATTGGAACATTGAAAATTCATTGAAAATTGTAAATTGTAAATTGAAAATTATTCTAAAATCTAATTTTAGAAATTAGGAATTAGAAATTGTGATTTTATGAACGCAGTTCACGTTCCTGTTCTTTTAAAACAAGTAATAAAATTTTTAGCTCCAGAGCCGGGGAAGATTTATCTTGACGCAACCGCAGGTGAAGGCGGTTATCTTAGAGAAATTTTGAGTTCCGGGGCAAAAGCAATCGGCTTAGACTGGAATCGGCAAGCAATCGAGATCTTAAAACAAAATTTTTCTTCAGCAATAGCGGCCAAACGGTTAATTCTGGCAGTTGGGAATTTTGCCGAACTGGAAGAAATTCTGCATCAGTTAAGAACAGAAAAAGTTGATGGCATAGTGATGGATTTGGGTTTATCCGCTTTTTTGCTGAAAAAATCTGGCCGGGGGTTTTCTTTCCAGCAAGACGAGCCGTTGATTATGAGTTATTCAGAAGAACCGGATTTAACTGTTTATGAAATAGTTAATTATTATCCTGGATTGGAGCTGGAAAAAATTTTCAGAGAGTTCGGCCAGGAGCGGTTGGCTAAAAAAATCGCTCAAGCCATTGTTGCTTATCGGAAAGAGAAAAAAATCCAAACAAGCAAAGAATTAGCTGAAGTTATAGAAAAAGCAGTTGGCCGGCGCGGTCGAATTCATCCGGCGACAAAAGCATTTCAAGCTTTAAGGATTGCGGCGAATCGCGAACTGGAAAATTTGGCCAAAGCCTTGCCTCAAGCAATTGAGGCATTAAATCCCAAGGGCCGGTTGGTAGTTGTCAGCTATCACTCTCTGGAGGACAGAATGGTTAAGCAGTTTTTTAAAGGCCTTAATCAAAAAGGAAATTTCAGAATTCTAACCAAAAAGCCAGTGGTCCCGGATGACCAAGAGATTCGGCAAAACCCTTCTGCCCGTTCAGCTAAATTAAGAGCAATAGAAAAAATATAAATTGTTACATGGCTGCATTGCCGCATTGTTTAGAACAATGAAACAATTTAACAATTTAACAATTAACAAAGATGACAGTCATTACTCCAAACCAAAGACAATTAATCTTTACTTCTGATTCCCAGCTTCGTTCGCGGCGCCAGAGAATCAGCCGGTTAAGGTTTTTAAAACACTCTTTTGGGCTTGTCTCGGAGAAAAGGGTTTTTCTTCTAATGCTTGGAGTTTCATTGATTAGCTTTGTCGGTTTTTGCTTTATGGCGATTGATTCGGTTTTGCTTTCTTTTAGAATTCAGCATCTTTCACAAATTTTAGAAAATAATAAACTGGTTAAAGAGAAGTTAGAGCTCCGGCAGGCGGCTTTGTTTTCCCCAGAGTCTTTGCAAAATTATGCTAAAGTAATAGAACTGGGCCGTCCGGTTTCAATCAGTTATCTGGTTCAAGAAAACGCGGGCTTGATTTCAGCGGCCCAATAATTTTTTAGCCAGTGAAAAAAATTCAATCAAAATTTACTAAGAGCTTTAAAAATATACTTTTGCTCCGTTCTTTTCCGGTTCGGATTTATGTTGTTGCTGGTTTATTTTTTGTTGTGATTAATCTCTTAACTGTTCGGTTCTATCGGTTTCAGGTGGCGAATTACGATTATTGGAAAAACAAAGCTTTAGCCCAGCAGTTTTATTCTCTCAATCTTGGTCCGGAAAGGGGAGAGATTCTTGCCCGAGATAAGGATGGCAATCTTCATCATCTGGCAGTTAATAAGCACATTTATAATTTAGCCGTCAGCCCCAAAGATATTGAGATTGACCCGGAACAGGCAGCTGATTTTTTGGCTGGCCAGCTTAATCTTCCTTATGAAGAAGTGTTAAAAAAACTTCAGAAAAAAGATGATCCTTACGAGCTGATTGCAAAAAATATCTCGGAGGAGACAATTGCGGCAATCCAAGAACGTGGCTTTAAGGGGTTGATTATTGAGGATGAAAAATCAAGATATTATCCCTTGGGAGATTTCGCCAGCCACATTATTGGTTTTGTCGGCTTTGATGATAAGAACGAGATTGCCGGCAGATATGGTTTGGAGCTTGGCTTCAATGAGAAACTCTCTGGCAGCGGCCCGTCTGCAGAGGAAATCAGCCAAACTATTCAAAAAGGTTCTTTTCTGGGCTTGAACAATATTTATATTAAAAATGGCGACGATTTGGTTTTGACGATTGAGCCGATTATCCAGAAAGAAACAGAAAGGCTGTTAAAAGAGGAAGTGGAAAAATGGTCAGCCAAAAGCGGCAATGCGATCGTGGTCGATCCCAAGACCGGCGAGATTATTGCTTTGGCTAATTATCCCTCTTTTGACCCGAATTATTATCCCCAAGAAAAAGATTTGTCGGTTTTTCTGAACAGCGCCGTGTCTCTGCGCTATGAACCCGGTTCGGTTTTTAAACCCTTTACTTTGGCGGCCGGACTTTCCAGCGGCAAGATTACTCCGGAAACAACTTATTTTGATGGCGGCGAAATAAAGATAGACGGTCGGATAATCAGGAACGCCGGCAACTCGGCGCCCAACAAATATGTTTCAATGGCTTTGTTCCTTCAGCGCTCTTATAACCTTGGCGCTGTTTTTATCCAAACCGCGATCGGCAACACTTTTTTTCGTGATTTTATCATTAACCGTTTGGGCTTTGAGGGAAAAACCGGAATTGATTTGCCTCAAGAGATTAACTCTTCATTCAGCAATTTTTATCCGCCCGAAGGCAGAAGCATTAACTTTGCTACTGCTTCTTTTGGCCAGGGGGTTGCGGTTACGCCGATTAAGTTTATTCAAGAGTTTGCCGCTTTTGCCAATAATGGTTTGATGATGAAGCCATTTGTGGTTAAGGAAATAAAAAAAGACAATGGCAAAATTATTGTTACCGAACCAACTCCAATTAGGCAGACAATCAGCCCAGGTGTGATTGCTCAAGCAATCCCGCTTTTAGAAAGCGTTATTTCCGGAGAACATGGTTCAGGGAAGCTGGCTCAAATTAAGGGCTATCGGATTGCCGGCAAAACCGGCACCGGCGAGATTCCCCGAGAAGATGGCCGGGGCTATTCAGATCAGGTTAATCACAGCTTTGCCGGTTTTGGCCCGGTTTCTGAACCAAGATTTGTGATTTTGACTCGGATTGAAGACCCCAAAGGAGTCCGTTACGCTGAAGCCACTGCAGTGCCTTTATTTAGAAAGATTATGAAGTTTGTTCTGGATTATTATGCGATTCCGCCCGATGCGCCAGAAGAACTAAATTAATTATGACCCCGCACTAGAGTTTCAACAGGTTATGTTCTACTATGTTTATATGCTAAAAAACTTGAAAGATGATAATTTATATATTGGTTATACTATTAATTTAGAAAAAGGTCTTAATTTTTCAACAAAAATCAGGGGTCCTTGGAACTGCATTTATTATGAAGCCCGCCTTAATAAAGATGATGCTAAAAGACGAGAAAATTATTTAAAAACCAGCAAGGGTGAACAAACCCTTAAATTAAGGCTTAAACAATATTGGCATAACAATAATATTAATCTGTTGAAAAATTAATTGAAACTTCAGTACGGGGATGAAACGAAAACTTATTACCGCATTGTTAAGATTTTTAACCCGAGCAATTATTCGGAAGTATGAGCCGAAAATTATTGCCATTACTGGTTCGGTTGGCAAAACCTCAACTAAGGAAGCGGTTTATTTGGTTTTGTCCCAATACTTTCCGGCCCGGAAAAGCGAAAAAAATCTTAATACCGAAGTTGGCTTACCCCTGGCTTTTTTTGGCGGGGTTGAAGCAAAAAATAATCTTTGGCTCTGGCTGAAAAACCTTTGGCTTGGCTTAAAACTGCTTATTTTTAATAACAAAAACTATCCTCATTTTATTGTTGTTGAGATGGGCGCGGATAGTCCGGGAGACATTAAGAAATTAGTTAAGATTGCCAAGCCAAAATTAGCGATTATTACGGCAATTGGTTCAGTGCCGGTTCATGTGGAAAACTATCCAAAGGGCAAAGACCAGCTCATTAGCGAGAAAACCGAGATTATCAAGTGTTTGTCTGATGCTGATTTCGCTGCGTTGAACTTTGATGACCCTGATGTTTGGGAGTTGAAAAACAGAACTAAGGCCAAAATAATTTCTTTTGGATTTAATCCCGGCGCTGATATTAGGATTACTGATTTTGAAGTCAAAACCAAGATTGCCGGCGATGGATTTAAGATTCCGGACGGAATTTTCTTTCGGATTGAGCATCGGGGCAGCGTTGTGCCAATCTGGCTCAAACAAAGTTTGGGCAAGCCGGCTGCTTATGCGATTGCCGCGGCTTTTGCTGCTGGCATTGCTTTTGATCTCAACATAATTGAGCTTGGTAAAGCAGTGGGAAATTACCAGCAGGAAAAAGGCAGAATGCGTTTAATCAGCGGAATAAAAAACTCAATGATTTTGGACGATTCTTATAATGCCGCGCCAGAAGCAATGAATCGGGCGATTGAAACTTTTCAAAATCTGTCCGCAAAAAGAAAAATCGCGGTTTTAGGCGATATGTTAGAGATTGGCCAGTACGCGCTCGAAGTTCACCGGGAAGTTGGCAAAAAAATCGCTAAATTCTGCGAGCATTTGTTTTTTGTTGGCCAGCGAATGAAGATTGCTTATGAAGCGGCTTTAGCTAGTGAATTTGATAAAAATAAAATTTTTTGGTTTGAGAAATCAACTCAAGCAGCAGAAAAATTAAAGGAGGTAATTCAGTCCGGAGATTTAGTTCTGGTTAAGGGCTCGCAAGGAATGCGAATGGAGCTGGTTATTGAAGAGATTATGGCTGAACCAGAGAAAGCCAAAGAGCTGTTAGTCCGTCAAGACAAACCGTGGAAATAGATAATTTAAGGACATCGCAAGTCCTTAGGCCTTGCGATGTCGGGATATTAAAAACTTCGCCTCCCGCAAATGCGGGAGGCATAAAAATCAGAGGCGTTTGATCATTGCTTCATCTCCTTGGCGGCAGAACAAAAATGTTCCGACGCCAATGGTGTTTAGCACAATTAGCGGCCCCCAGAGTAGCAAAAACTCTGGGACCATCAAGGTAATATCTCCTTTGGAAAAGGAGCAGGCGCCACCTTGGCAGACGCCTGTGATTGTTTTATAGCCCAACAGGACTAAAACATCCACTAGCCCTGTTAAGGACTGGATAAAAATTTTCATCTTACACCTCCTTTTTTAGGGTAGATTAGAATTTTCTCTTTTTAGCACGAATTATCAAAAAAGTCAAATCATTGGCTGGGTTTAATAAATTTGATAAAATAGTTATCATTGGATTAGACCAAAGCAGTTTAATATGGTTTAAGCCGGAGTAGCTTCCGCCAAGGGCGGATCCGCCTCTGGCGGACAATGGAACAAGCCGAGCAAGTCGAGGGTTGTTCCGAGCGAAGCGAGGTGGAACAAGCCGAGCAAGTCGAGGTGGAAGAGCAATCATTTTACTCGTTTGTTCTTGCTCAAGCCGGAGTAGCTCAATGGCAGAGCAGCGCTTTTGTAAAGCGAAGGTTGGGGGTTCGACTCCTCTCTCCGGCTCAAAATTAAACAAAAAAACAATGTTTAAAAAAAGACCACCAGAAAAAATAAATCCCAACGCCTCTTTAGAAGAGCAAGAGAAATATTGGCAAGAAGAATTTAAGAAAGAACCGATTAAAATAGAAAAAGAAGGCCGGGCAAGACAATGTCGGTTTTGCGGAGCAATTAATCCTTGCACCGGGGTAGATTCTTGTAGCCAATGCGGCAGAAGTTTAAGGGGAGCTAAAAGAATACCAGATACTAGGCATAACTCTCCGAATCAAAGACCGGATAATGACGATAATAGGGCTTTTCGCGACATAGAAGATTACTTTTAATCTTACGACTTGCGATGTCGTAAGAGATTGACTTAATTGTTGATTTTTGTTATCTTATAAAATCCTGTTTTTAAAACAGGAAATTTTTTATAAGAGGAGAAAGAAATGGGCAAAAAAGATAATGCCCCACAAAAAAAAGAAAAAGAAAGGAAAAGAAGAAACAAAGAAGACCGCGGCAAGCCCTGCCGCGGCAACGGCAAAAACGGGCATTAGCAAGATATCGTTCGTGCCCCTCACCGCTTAAGCGATGAGGGGCTTTTTATTAGTTGAAGTTTTTTTATTCTGTGTTATAAATTAAAGGTTTGTTCTTAGAAACATTCCAATATTCTCAAGAATGTTGGAATGTTTTATTCTAAGTTTAAGGAGGAATAATGATTACGAAGATTCAAAGTTTTTTCAGAAGAATTTTTTATCGGTGGAAATACAGAGGAATTAAGGGGACTTTGCCTCCGGAACCAATGCCAAGGTGGGACTAGTTTTTGGGCCGAGCTTTGCTCGGCCCTTGTTTATTTTATTAATCTAAGGACATCGTATTAATCTAAGGACATCGCAAGTCCTTAGATTAGACTTGCGATGTCGTAGGCCGGCTGTTTTTAAAGCCGTTTTCTGTTAAAATTTAGATAATTCATAATTTTTGTTGGAAATTATCTCGCTTCGTCTCGCTTGCGAGATCTGGCGCAGCTACGACGAGATCTGGCAAAGCCAGAAAAATTGTCTTGTTTTGTTGGATCCCTTGCGGGATCCTCACACCGTGTTGAAAGTCTTTATATAGTTTTTCTCTTTCATTTTGAGTTGGTTTTCTGTTAAAATTTAAATTAGTTTCATAATTCTTGAGTATTTATGATTCATTGGAAATTAGAAATTGGAAATTAGGAATTTTCAATATGGACTCGCTTTCCCAAAGAACTTTTAAAAACGCGCTTTGGCAGGTGTTTAATCTTGGCTGGGTAACGCTGTTGAATTTTTTCGTCACTCCGTTGCTGCTGAAGCAGATTGGAATTGAAAATTACGGGGTCTATATTTTAATTTTGACTATTGTTTCGTTTTTGTCTTTGCTTGATCTTAATATGGGTTCTGGCTTTGCCAGCTCGTTTATTGAATACACGGTTAATCAAGAAAAAGAAAAAAAGGTCAAGCTGGTTAATAGCTTTTTTTCTTTTTGGCTGGCAATCGGTTTAATCGGTTTTTTAGTGCTGATAGGTTTGTCTTTTTTAGCTGATTTTGTTTTTAGCATCAGAACCGAGTTTATTCGCCAAACCCAGTTTGGTTTTTGGTTTGCCGGGATTTATTTTGTTTTTGCCACGATTAATTCCTTATTTTTTGTTATTTCCATATCAATCCAAAGATTTGATATTTTGGGCAAAATCACTTTTATCCAAAACACGGTTTTAAATGCATTTTTGATTGGCTTTGCTTTTTTCCGGCCGAGCTTAACCTGGCTTTTGGCGTCTCATTTTTTTAGCGCGGTTATCAGTTTATTCGGCTATTTTGTTTTGATTAAAAAAGTTTTGCCAGAACTGAAGCTTAAACTGGAGTTTTACCGAACCGAGTTTTTCCGAAAATTGAAATTCAGCTTGTACAATTTTATTAATGGTTTTGCCGGCAACTCTTTGCTTCAGATAGACAGGTTTTTTATTTCCCGGATTTTGGGCAATGCCGCAGTTGGTTTTTACGCGGTTCCGAACAATTTAGCCCAGAAAATTCATGCGGTTTCCAGCAGCGGCGCAATGACGCTTTTCCCGGTGGCTTCGGATTTATTTTATCAAGGCGATAAACAGAAATTTAATCAGAGCTTTCGCCGGGCAATGAGAATCGGAATAATTTTCTCGGTTTTATCCGGAGTGGTTTTATTGGTTTTTGGCTACCAGCTGTTATATTTTTGGGTTGGCAAAGAAATTGCTGACAAAAGTGCGGCGCTTTTGTATTATTTTGTCCCGACCTATATTTTAATGAGCATTTATACGATTCTGAATAACTTTTATCTCGGTACAGGCAAATCAAAGCTTTTAGCGGTTTTTTCCGGTTCAATGGCTTTGGTTAATATCGTTTTGCTGGCTTTTTTGGTTCCTAATTTTGGCTTAACTGGCGCGGCTTTAGCTTATTTATTGGCTTTAATGCCGGTGATTTTGTTTGTTTTTCTTTTTGAGAGAAAAGAATTAAACCTGAGTGGCAGTTTTCGGTTTTATTTTGGCTTGATTTTGAAACTTTTATTTGTCAGTGCAATCCTCGTTTTGCTGGCTAGGTTTTATTTATTAAGCTGGGCGAACAATCTCTGGCAAACGCTTTTGTTAATGATTGTCAGCTTTGCTGGTATAATTGGGTTATATTTTGTTTTTGGATTTTTTGAGCCGGAAGATCGAGAATTAATCAGAAACTATTTAAAATTATGGAGAGAGAAGAACTCTTAAAAAAGTTAGAAAAAGCGATTGCTTTTTCTCAGCAATCGCGATGGCAGAGATTATTCCAAAAACCGCTTTTTACTCTTTTTCGGTCTTTGATTGCTCGTTTTTTCAACTCAACAGGCAACCGGTTGGTTTTTCCGTTTAAAACAGCTACTTTTTGGGGCGAATCAATGTTCGTTTTTTTACCGGATCCCCTCTCGATTTTCCAGTGGTCTTTTTTAAACTCAGAACCAGAGATTAGATTGATGAAATTTCTTATTAATAATCTGCCAAGCGGCGGCATCTTTTTTGATGTTGGCGCCCATCTTGGTTTTTATTCTTTATTAGCAGGCAAGCTAGTTGGCGGGAATGGCCGGGTTCACGCTTTTGAACCGACACCGCGAACTTTTCTGTTTCTAAGGAAAAATATCGATAATAAGACTAATTTTTTTGTTAATCAGTTAGCTTGTTGGGAAAAAACCGGCGAGATTGAGTTTACTGATTTAGGTTCCACTGCCAGTTCAATGAACACCTATCTTCCGATAGCTGTGGTAGAGAAACTAACTCCGGAATTAGTTCGTTTGAAACATCGGCTTAAGGTTAAAACAATTAGTCTTGATGATTATCGTCAGGCAAATAAACTGACTCGGCTTGACTTTATCAAGATAGATGTCGAGCGGGCCGAGCCCTTTGTTTTACGCGGCGCTAAAGAGGTTTTAACTAAATTTCATCCAATTGTAAGCATAGAGGTTATTAGAGACCGTTACGAACAAAGCGATCAGGAAGCAATGGCTTTACTTAAAGAGCTTGGTTATCAGTTGTTTTCTTTGGACTCTAAAGCGAACCCGATTCCTTTCGAAAAAAGTAAAACTGATTTACCTTATGAGAATTTAATTGCGGTTTATCGAGAGCAAAATTAAAAAATAAATTGCTTAAGGTTAGTAGACGCTCTTGATAATACTTAAACAAATAAAGTTAAAAGAGGGGGATATTAAGAATGATAAATTATGGTGAATTGTCTAGATTTTAATCAGTATAATCGTGATGCCTATGTTGCTCGGATAGCAAAGACAGTGCCCAGGGGGGCGCGAGTTTTAGATGTGGGTGTGGGAACCGGTCGTTATTCTAAATTATTTGAACATTGTCAGTATCAAACCCAAGATTTTAAGCGGTATCAAGGAGATGAAGAGAGTTTTTTAAGAGAAGACTGGCATTATGCAAAGATTGATTATGTTAGTGACATTACCGCAATTCCTGTGTCTGATCAATCTTTTGATTTTGTTTTATGTACCGAAGTTTTAGAACATGTTCCCGAGCCAATCAAGGCGATAAAAGAGATAGCTAGAATATTAAAGAAGGGTGGTAAGATTTTAATTACTGCACCGCTCGGGTCCGGTCTTCATCAAAAACCCTATCATTTTTATGGCGGTTTTACCCCATTTTTTTATCGAAAATTTTTGCCCGAAAGTGGGTTAAAGATTATTAAGATTAAACCCAATGGAGGATTTCTAAAGCACTTTGTCCAAGAATCGGGTCGAGTTTATGATTGGTTAATTAAATCGGCTGGTTATAAGAAATTCGATCCTCGCCGTTGGTTGATTAGGTTTGTCTTTCGATTTTTTATTCCCAGATTTCTTTATTCTAAAGACGAGAAATATTTTTTAGAAGATTTTACTGTTGGATTCTTTGTTTTAGCAGAGAAAGAAAGTTAAATAAACAACAAAACAATGGTCAATGTGATTATCCCTACTTTTAATCACGGCAACTATCTCCCTCAAGCAATTGATTCGGTTTTGTCTCAATCTTATCAGGAAATTGAGGTTATTGTTGTTGACGATGGTTCAACTGATAATACTAGGGGAATTGTTGAAGGATATTTGAAAAAATATCCGAATAAAATTAGATATTTTTATCAAAAAAATGCAGGCCAGGGAAACGCTTGTAACCTTGGAATTCAGGAATCTAGGGGCGAGTTTGTTGCTTTTTTAGATGCTGACGATCTTTGGGTAAGAGAAAAACTTGAAAAGCAATTAAAAGAGATTAGAGAGAAAAATTTAGATCTCTGTTATTCTGATGCAGAATATTTTGGTGAAGGCAGGCTATCTGGAAAAAAGTTTTCTGATCTTGTGGAGTTTTTTACTGGTCGAGAGGTTTTAAAAGAGCTAATCAAGAATAATTTTATTGTCAACTCGTCTGTTGTTCTTAAAAGATCTTTAATTGAGACAGTAGGACCTCAAAACGAGAGGTTAAAGAGAGCAAGAGACTATGAGTATTGGTTGAGAACCGCTATTTTAAAGTTTAATTTTGGTTTTGTGAATATGGTTTTAGTTAGATTTCGGGTTGATTCCGGTTATTCTTCAAAGAATAAAAGAAAAACCCTCCTTTCGTTAATCTATATCTATCTTAAACTCTTGAGTGATAAAGAAATATACTTGCAAAATCTTTTTGGGTTAGTGGTTCGAATGATCCTAGTTAATTTAAAAACTTTGTTGTTTATAAAATGAAGATTCTTTACGCAGTTTTTAAATATGATTATTTAAACCCGAAGAGGGGGTTTAGTTTTGAGCATTATAATTTTTATGATACTTTGGTGAAGATGGATCATGGCAAACACGAAGTAATCTATTTTCCTTATGACGAGATTCTGCTTGAAAAGGGCAGGGGAGAGATGAATCAAGAACTGGAACGGTTAATTGATGAACAGAGGCCCGACCTGACTTTTTTTGTTCTTTTTACTGAAGAGTTTGATAAAGAGACAATTAAACGAATTTCTCGGTCCGGCAAAACTCAGACCTTAGTCTGGATGACTGATGACCATTGGCGGTTTGATAATTATTCACGATACTGGGCTAATTGTTTTAATTGGGTGGCGACAACTGATTCAAAAGCGCCAGAGAAATATAAGAAGATTGGCTATCACAATGTAATTAAATCCCAATGGGCTTGCAATCATTTTTTGTATAAGCCAGTTGATCAATTGCCGATTACTGATTACCGCTATGAGGTTTCTTTCGTTGGTCAGCCGCACGGCAATCGAAAAGCAGTAATTGCTAAAATAGAAAAATCCGGTTTTTCTGTGGATTGTTTTGGTTTTGGTTGGCCTAAAGGCAAAGTTTCTCAAGAAGAGATGATTAGGATTTTTGCTGTTAGCAAGATTAATCTTAATTTAGGCAATTCTTCGGTTGGGATTCATTCATTAAAAGGCTTAGCTCATCTCTTTTTAAAACGTTCGGGTAAATTGATTCTTCCTCAATCTCTAGTCGAGATTATGAATAATCTTAAGCTAACTTTAAAGGGGGTAAGGGAACAGATTAAAGGCAGAAACTTTGAGGTTCCCGGTTGCGGCGGGTTTTTGTTGACCGGCCAGGCAGATAATTTAGAAGAATATTATCAGGACGGTAAAGAGATTGTCGTCTTTAAAGATACTAATGATTTAATTGAGAAAATCAGGTATTATTTAAAAAATGATAAAGAACGAGAAGTAATTGCTTCAGCTGGTTATCAGCGAACTTTACGCGACCATACTTATGAAAAAAGATTTGATGAAATTTTTCAAAAAATCGGTTTAAAATGACAGAAAAATCATTAAAACTTCATCTTGGCTGTGGGGAAAGGTATTTAGAGGGTTATCTGAATATTGATCTGCCGTCAGAAAACCAACCGGTTATAAAAGCTAAAGCTGATCTTCATGCTGATATCCGGAGCTTGGTTTATCCTGAAAACTCGGTTGACGAGATTAGGAATCATCATCTTTTTGAGCATTTTACTCGTCAAGAAGCGTTGAAGTTATTGTTACAGTGGCGGCGCTGGCTTAAACACGGCGGCTTGCTTTGGATTGAAACACCAGATTTTGAAACCGCGGCAAAAAGATTTGTTAAAGCCGGTTTAAAAGAAAAATTTAAGATTGGCAGGCATCTTTTTGGTTCTCATGAAGCGGATTGGGCGATTCATCGAGACTGGTGGGGTGAAGAGAAGTTTAGGTTTGTTTTAACTAAATTTGGTTTTGAGAGAATTCAATTCAAAAAAATTGTTTACTTTACTTCAGCTCGGTTTCCTGATCGAGCAGTTAAGTTTATTAAGTTTTTACCCGGTCTAGCTGATAGATTGGATAATATTGAGGTGAAAGCTGTTAAGTCAACTAAAAAAATTAATGAATATGAAGTAGTGCGAGAGATTTTATCAATGTCTTTAATCGGTAAAGAAAAAGAGATTTTAGAAGTTTGGCTTAAGCAAATTTTTGAGTAGATGCGGATTCTTTTAACAGTTGAGTTTTATCGAGCTTATGGCGGCGGCGGCATTGCTGAGCAAGTTAAGCAAATTGCTGAAGGACTAGTTAAACTTAGTCACGAAGTTTATGTTGCCACTGGTTATGCTGAAAATCGCCCAGAAATTATCAATGGAGTTAAGATAATTCCTTTTAAAATCTTTGGTAATTCGGTTGAGGGGATTTCTGGAGAAATTGATAAATATCGCAAATTTCTTTTATCGGGTGATTTTGATGTAATAGTGAACTTTGCCGCGAACGTTTGGACTACTGATATCGCCTTAGAATTGGGGCCCAAAATCAAGGCGAAAAAAATTTTGAGCACTCCAGGAGTGTCAATGCTTAAATTGCCCGAGAGTTACAAAATTAGTTTTTCTTTTTCAGGTTTGCGCCAGTTGATTAAAAGTTTTTATAAGAGAATTAAGGTTTTACTGGGCTCATCTTCATTGAATCTTCAGCAGAGTTATCTTAATTATTATGAGGCGTTTTATGTTCCGGCTTTGAAAAACTATGACAGGATTGTTTATACTTCTGCTAATTATCAAGACAAAATTTTCGGTGATCAACGTGGCCTAACTGATAAAGCGATTATTATTTCCAATGGTGCTTCTAAAGAAGAGTTTTTAAGTGGGGATAATTTTAAAATTAGAGAAAAGTTCGGGATTAAAACAAAGTATCTAGCCATTACTGTGGCCAATCATTATTTAGCCAAAGGTCATAGTTTTGTGATTGATGCTTTTAAGAAAATGCGGCGTCAGGACACAACCCTTTTAATTATTGGTCAGATTCCTGGCGGCTACGGTTTGAGAAAAATTGGGCATTTTTTCGTTGGTTGTTATCTAGATTGTGTTCTGGCAGACAAGTTTAATAAGAATATTTTAGTTATTGATGGCAGCTCGCGAGAACTTGTGCTTTCAGCTTATAAAAACGCTGATGTTTTTTTATTTGGTTCTGAGCTTGAATGTGCGCCTTTGGTGATGTACGAGTCGTTTGCCTCAAAAACTTTGTTTATTACCCGTGAGGTTGGTAATGTTAGAGATCATCAGGATTATTTAGAGATTATTAAAACTCCAGAAGAAATGGCAAAAAAAGCAAATTTCTATCTTGATCATCCGGAAGAGAGAAAAAAGATAACTGAGAAAGCGTTTTCAGAATGGCAAAATGACTACACCTGGAGCAGGGTAGTGGAAAAATATAATTCTTTGCTTCAGTCTATTTAAAAATATTTTTCAAACCAAAGTTCTAAAAGCATTAGAATCCAAATTTGGTAAGCATTTTTTGGGGGATCGGAAAAAAGAGCTTTTAGTTTATCTTTTTCAATAATTTTTCTGTTTGAAAATTCTTTTTTAGTTAGAACTGATTTTGCGTATTTAACTATTTTTGGTTGAGAAAACCAAAAGCTTAACGGCAGCCCGAATCCCTGTTTGCCGCGATTTAAAATTTCATTTGGAAGCAAATCTTGGAAAGCTTTTTCCAAAAGATATTTATTATTATCGTTTTTAAGTTTTAGGGAAAAGGGGATTTTAATGGTATATTCAACTAGTTTGTGGTCAAGAAAAGGACAGCGAGACTCAACTGAATGAGCCATCATCGCGATATCTGATTTAGTAGTCAAATCATCTGGCAGATAACTGGTGAAATCAAAATAAGAGATCTTTTCTAAAATATTGTTAGCAGTTTCTGCTTGCTCAAAGATTTTTGCCATTGTTTGCTTAGCGGCATTATTAAGCTTCCCGGGAAAGATATTAATCAAATGGAGCAAGAAATCCGACTCGTTTTTGGGATTAAGTATTTTTCTCCAGCTTCTGAGCGGAATAAGTTGTGTCGGAAAATTGATTTTTTTAAAGAAAGCAAACTTCTTTGCCAGATTATATTTGTTATAACCGACAAAGTTTTCATCTCCGCCTTCGCCAGTTAAAACTACCTTAACATAGGGCTTAATTGTTTCGGCTAAGAACCAGGTTGGCAAGATAGAACTATCTACAAATGGTTCTTCGTAAGCAGCAATAATTTTTTCAAGGGTTTCAATTAGATTCGGCTTAACAATAAATTCATGATGTTTAGTTTTGAATTTTTTGGCGACTATTCTAGCGTATTCTAACTCGTCAGTCGGGCTATTAAAGCCAATGGAAAAAGTTTCAATTGGTAGAGATGACTCCTGGCTCATTAAGCCAGTAATAATGCTTGAGTCAATGCCTCCGGAAAGAGCGGCGCCAACCGGGACATCGGCGATCATCTGGTATCTAACCGCTTCTCTGATTAACTCTTTGGTTCTTGAAACAATTTCATTTTCGCTTTGGTTAAATTTGGGTTGATAATTAGGCTGCCAGTATCTTTGAACGGTTATTTTCTTATCTTTAAGAATTAGATAGTGTCCTGGCGGTAGCTTGAAGATATTTTTGAATCCGGTCATTGGTGAGGGGCAATATTGAAAGTTAAGAAAGTTTTCGATTGCTTCCTTATCTATTTCTTTTTTTATTATTGGGTCAGTAAAAATTGCTTTTAATTCTGAACCAAAAATAAACATTTTGTCATTAAGAGAGTATTTGATTGGTTTTTCGCCAAATCTGTCTCTTGCTAAGAACAGCTTTTTTTCTTCCTCGTTCCAAATAGCAAAAGCAAACATGCCGCGCAAATACTGGACACAGTTTTCTTTGTAATACTGATAAAGATAAATAATCGCTTCGGTGTCTGTTTGCGAATAAAACTTTACTCCTTTACTAGCAAGCATTTGTCTGATTTCTTTATAATTGTAGATTTCGCCATTAAAAGTAATCCAGGTTTTTTTGTTTTTATCAGACATCGGCTGATGACCCTTAGGAGAGAGATCGATAATCGCTAATCGGCGATTGCCTAAGCCGACATTATTTTTTATGTAAAAACCTTCATCATCAGGGCCCCGATGAGCAATGGCCCGAGTCATTTTTCTAAGCTCTTCTTCAGAGACCCGAGTTTTTTCGTCAAAGTAAATTTTTCCAGCAATACCGCACATATGTTTCTATCATAGCAAATTATTGTATAATTAAGAACAATGAAAAGCTTTAAAGTTTCCAAGATCAGATGGGCGAATTACGGCGATCTGGAGTTGCCGTATTTTCGTTCCTGGAATTTTGAAAATCGTTTGCCCAAAGGTTTTTGGCAAAGGATTTGGGAATATCCGTTCGTGCTTCTTAATCTTCCTCAAACTGAACCCAGTCTTGATGTCGGCGGGACTTATCCGTTTGTTTTGTTTAAACATTTTCTCAAGGCGATTTCTCTGGATATTAGAGATCTGAACCAGCTTAATCATCCTTTACATAAAGGTTTGTGGCCAAAAGAGAAGCTGGTCATCGGCAATGCGATGCAAATGCCGTTTAAAAATAATGAGTTTCGTTATTCCTTTTCTATTAGTGCTATAGAAGAGATGCCGGATCCGTTGAAAGCTTTGCAGGAAATGATTCGGGTTTCTTCTGAACGGGTGGTTTTGACCATGGATGTTTCAGACAAGCTTGGTGTCAGTAATGAAAAACTTAAAGAGATTCTTGATTATCTTGGGATTAAGCTGCCGGAAAAACCAAAAGATATTATGTCTTCAGCTGATCCACGGCAGCGGCATTATCGTCAAAAACCTTTGGCCGAGTTTTCCGAGATTAGAGTTTTGGGATTGGTGATTGACAAATTCGAGCCAATAAAAGACTGCGGAATTTTGATTCCTCATTCTGAATCAATGGAGTTTTTGAAAATCTGTGTCAATCAGATTAGAAAAATGGCTAATCCTAAAATCAAACAACACATTTATATTATTGATGATAATTCGCAAGATGGTTCTTTTGAAAAAATTATAAAACAATACGGAAAGGACCCGAATATTGTTGTTGCCCAGATTAAAAGAAAAAACTTTAATATTCCCGATGTCGGTCAAGTACTTGATGAAGGATTAAAATTAGTTACCGAACAGTTTGTCTGCATGATTGACGCTGATCTGTTTCCGATGAGCAAAAACTGGCTGGCTTATCCGATCTGGCTTCTTGAAAAATACAATGCCAGTTCAGTCGGTTCAGACACTTGTCTGTCCTTGGGTTACACGAAAAAACTTCCGGAAAACTGGAAAAATAAAGAAGATTATCTGCCTGATTTTGGGCTGTTTGACAATGACAACTTCACTTGTATTAATAATTTTTTCCGAATTATGCGTGCCGCTGACGCTAAAGTGGTTTCTGAAAAAGTCGGTTTTAGACGTTTTCAGAGCTGCCTGAACTGGATTTTAGATAAGACTATTAACAAGGTTTTTGGCAGATATAGATGGTTATATTTTGATTTTCCGCAGGCTGATAACGGCGTTCGGGCGAACTATTTTATTGACGCCAACCGGCTTGGTCCGAAGTTCGCTCTGCCGATCATTAATTTTCTCGGCATCACGCCTCAGGACGGCATTTTTGGCCAAAATGTTTGTAATCTAGTGATGCATTTTGCTCTGAGTAGTCGGGCATTGAGCATTTCTCACAAAGAAATCAATGACGTTGGTGACAGTTATCTGTCTTACATCAGGAGATTATTCAATGACCATTCGGTTCTAGCGGATTTTTTCAGACAGGTTCAGATGGACAACCACCGGGAAATCTCTAAACAGCGGTTCTATCAATGGTATCTGGATCAGGCGAAAAAATTAGAGGCGTCTTTTGTTGAGTACCAAGAGCAAAATGCGTAAACCAAAAGTCTCAATTTTACTGCCCACTTATAATGGCGAGAAATATCTTGCCAAAGCGATTCAAAGCGTTTTGGCCCAATCTTTTGAAGATTGGGAATTGTTAGTGATTGACGATGGTTCAACGAGAAAGAACGAGAAAGGTGATTTTTTAATTCAGGAGATTGTCAAAAGGTTTTCCGAGCGCAATGATAGGGTTAAATATCTAAGAACTGAAAAAAATCTTGGGATTCAGAAAGCTTTGAATCGGGGATTAGCTGAAGCAGCAGGCGAGTATATTGCCCGGATTGATGATGATGACGAATGGTTTGATGAAAACAAGTTAGTAAAACAAGTTGAGTTTTTAGATAAAAACTCTGATTATGTCTTAGTTGGTACTGGCACAATTGTTGTTGATGAACAGGGAAGAGAACTATTTAGATTTTTAAATCCAGAGACAGATAAAGAAATTAGAAAAAGAATTTTGGCGAAAAACTGTTTTTCTCACTCATCAGTAATGTTTAGGAAATCCGCTGTGGAAAAAGTCGGCAATTATCCAGAAACAGAAAAAACTTTGCATGTGGAAGATTATTATCTCTGGCTTAAGCTGGGTCAGTTCGGGAAGTTTCACAATCTGCCGATTTATGGGATTAAGTTTATGATTCGGCCCGGCGCGATTAGCTCAAAATACAAATTAAAGCAGTTTTGGCACGATATTTTACTTGTTTGGCAGTTTCGCAAGGATTATCCGAACTTTTTCTTTGGTTTTTTCCGAAGCTGGGTTCGGTTTATTTTGTATGGCCTGCTCGGCTTTATCCCGTTTTTGCGCTTAAAATACTGGGCAATAAAAAAATATAAGAGTAATTAGTTGTCTATTAACTATTCTCAATTTCTTAAGAAATTGAGAATAGTGATATAATAAATTTATATGGCAGAGGAGATAAAAAATTTTCGCCAAACAGAAAGAATTGTTAAAGGCTTTGCCAATCATCGGAGGATCCAGATGATGGAGCTTTTAGCCAAACAGCCAGAACTTTCTGTTGATGAAATCACTAGAGAGCTGAATATCAATTATAAAACTGCGGCTGAACATATCAGGAGATTAGCGATTGCCGGCCTAGTAATGAAAAGATCAGACGGAGTCAGCGTCCGGCACAAACTTACTCCCCGGGGCCAAACTATTCTAGTTTTCTTAAGAAAATTAGAATAGTTTAGTGATTGATTATTGAGGTTGATTGTTAAGCAAAGAGTTTTTTAGATTTTAGCTTGTGATTGTTGTGCGAGGTTCCCGTGGAAATAATCTTGAAAATTGCGACGCTGGTTATTTTCTATATGATTCCTGTTTTTATGATCGTTGTTTGCGCTTGGCGTCTGCGCCAGTTAAGGTGCGATTATAAATGGGGGGCGGTGGGTAAAGACAATTTTTGGAATCAAAAATTCAAAAATTGTCTCCGCGTAAGATGTGCCTATTGCAAGAAAAAAATATCTCGGGGGAGTTTATTGAAAAATAGAGGGAAGAGGCATTTGCCCCTTTTTTATTTTTCTTAGAAATTATGCTAAGATAGACTGTAAATTAATTTATTGAAATAAAACTAATATGACAACAATTTTGATTATTTTGGGGATTATTGCTCTGGCAGTAATTATGGCTTATAACAGCTTTATTCGGATGCGGAACCGGGTTCAGGAGGCGTTTGCGGATATTGAGGTTCAGTTAAAGCGCCGTTATGATTTAGTGCCGAACCTGGTTGAAACAGTTAAGGGTTATGCCAAGCATGAAAAAGATGTTTTTGACAAAGTCAGCCAAGCCCGGTCAATGGCCATGGGCGCTAAAGGACTGGCAGAAAAAGCTGAAGCGGAAAATTATTTTTCCGAAACCTTGAAGTCTTTATTTGCGGTTTCTGAAGCTTATCCAGAGTTAAAAGCCAATCAGAACTTTTTAGAGCTTCAAAGAGAGCTGGTTGATACCGAAGACAAGATTCAGTCAGCAAGAAGGTTTTATAACGGCGCGGTCAGAGATTTCAATACCGCCATTCAGAGCTTCCCCGGAAATATTTTAGCCGGCATTTTCAGATTTAAGCAGTCAGAAATGTTTGAAACCAAAACCGAAGCGGAAAAAGAACCTATCCAGGTCAAATTCTAATAAATAGATTTTAGATTACAGATTTTAGATTTTAGAACATCAGGGATTTAAGCTTGGCGCTTAGGTTATTTGAATTTATTTGAGATTTAGAAATTAGGATTTAGGAATTTTTAACAGTTATGGTTGTTTACAAGCAAGTTTCTAGCAACACTTTTAAGACCTGGATCTTAATAACTTTGTTTCTGGGTTTGATTATTGGTTTGGGCTGGTTTTTCAGCTATTATTACAACTCGCCAGGAATCTTGATTTTTGCAGTTTTGTTTAGTGTTTTTTCCGCATTTTTCAGTTATTGGTTTTCTGATAAGATTGTTTTGCGCTTGGCCGGCGCCAGAGAGATTGCTAAAAAATCAGACTTTCCCGAGCTTTACCGGATTGTGGAAAATTTAGCCATTGCCGCGGGCCTGCCGATGCCAAAACTCTATGTGATTGACGATCCGTCGCCTAATGCTTTTGCCGCTGGCCGGAATCCCAAAAATGCGGTTGTGGCTGTTAATCGCGGCTTATTAGAGATTTTAGATAAATCAGAAGTTGAAGGCGTGATTGCCCACGAATTGTCGCATGTTGGAAATCGAGATATTTTATTAATGACGATTGTCGTGGTTTTGGTTGGAATAGTCAGTTTATTAAGCGATTGGTTTTTAAGAATGCGGTTTTGGGGCCTTGGTCGTTCTTCCCGGGACAGCGACAGCCGCCAGCAAAGCGGTTTAATCGCGATTATTGGTTTGATAATGATGATTTTAGCGCCGATTGTCGGTTCCTTAATTCAACTGGCAATTTCCAGAAAAAGGGAGTTTTTGGCTGATGCTGACGCGGTTTTGATCACCCGTTATCCTAAGGGGCTGGCTGATGCTTTGAGAAAAATCGCTCTAACCAATGTTCAGCCGCGATTTGCTCATTCAGCTACCAGTCATCTGTATATCGCCAGTCCGTTTAAAGAAGATGCCAAGGGAGTTGGCGGGGAGTTGCCGGACACGCCTTGGCATGTTAATCTTTTTTCCACTCATCCGCCGATTAAGCAGAGAATTTCAGTCTTAGAAAAAATGAGCCAATAAAAATTATGAATAAGCCGGACCCAGACAGAAAAATTAAAGATTTAGAAAAGGAAATCAGCCGCTTGAAAAAGCTGGCTCATTATGATGAGCTGACCGGTCTTTATAATCGGCGCGGTTTTATAAACGCGATTAGTGATTTTATTAAAGCGTTGGAAAGTGAGTTTTCCGGGTTCGGCAAAGAGCGGAAATTAAAAATTGGCAATCTCTCCATTGTTTTTGCTGATTTAAACAAGTTTAAACAGATAAATGACAGATTTGGGCATCAATGCGGGGATGAATTGCTTATTGCTTTTGGCAAACTTCTTTTCAAAAATGTCCGCGGTGTTGACGCGGTTGGCCGATGGTCTGGAGATGAGTTTGTTATCGCCCTGATTGGAGCAGATAAACAAGACGCCGAAGCAGTGGTTAAAAAGATTAGTAATGATTTAATCGGCAGGGCATTTGATGTTTGCGGCGTTGAAAAAAATCCTGTTTCAGCCAGCTTTGGCGTTGCTTCTGTTTATGACGAGACAAGAAAGCCAAGATTAGTTTTTGATTTGAAAAAACTGATTGCCGAAGCGGATAAAGAGATGTACAAAGAGAAGTCAAAGGGCTCCGCCAAAGGCGGGCCCGCCTTTGGCGGAAAAAGACAGAAGTCAAAATAAATAAACGGAAAGGTGCGAGAGTGGTTTAATCGGCAGTCCTGGAAAGACTGAGTGTCCGAAAGGGCACCGCGGGTTCGAATCCCGCCCTTTCCGCAGCAATAGTTGATCTCAGCCATCGCGTCATGCGACACGGCAGGTCTGGCGGGGCGCCACGACGTATGTCAGTGGCGAATCCCGCCCTTTCCGCCAGTTGGGGGAAAATAAATAGTAAATGTTATAATAAAACAATTAACTAAAAAATATGAAAAATTTCATTTTGGAGATCAAAAACAGCGTTTATAATCCGGTTTATTACCAAGAACTTTTGCAGAAGCCGTTTTCTTATTCGCTAAAATATTTTTTAAAGTTTTTTCTAATCTTAGCTTTCTTGGCTACATTAGGGTTTGCTTTTTTCGGTTTGCCCAAAGTTAAAGTTTTTTTTAACGAGGTTTTCTTGGGTTTAAGGGATTATTATCCGGCAGAGTTAGCGCTTTATTTTAAGAACGGTCAAGTGGTCAGTAATGTGGTTGAGCCATATTTTCTTGAACTTCCGGCCAGCTTTAAAAAAGAGCTTGAAAATGAAGATTACCAGTTTGAAAATTTTCTGGTGATTGATACATTTAATGAGTTTAGCCTGTCTAAGTTTGAAGAATATCAGTCCTTGGCTTGGCTAACCAGGGACAGTGTTGTTTTTGTTGATGAGCAAGCCGGAGTTCGGATTCTGCCGTTAGAAGAACTGCCGGATTTTGTTCTTAACCAACGAACAGTAGAAGACTTTCTTAGTCAAGTCCAGCCAGTGGTGAATTTGGCTTTAAACTGGCTGATCCCGGTTGTTTTTATCGGTTTTTGGTTGATTGGAATCTGGAATTTATTTTGGCTTTTAATTTTGGCTTTGTTGGTTTGGGCAATTGCCAAGCTCAAGGATTTAAAAATTAATTACGCCAAAGCCTACCAGTTTGGTTTACATTTGATTACCCTGTCAATGGTTTGGCAGTTAATCAGTTTAGTTTTCTGGATTAGAGTGCCGTTTGTTTATAGCTTATTGGCTTTAGGTTTGACTTTTGTAAATCTAAAACCTCAAACAACAGAATAAGGAATATTACCAGAAATTGTTTCTGAAAGTTAAGGTAAAATAAAAATAAAAAAGATTTGTTTTATTTTAATTTTAAACAAATTTAATTTTCAGTCAAAGCAAAACAGATGTTTATTTTTGTTTTGGCATCAAAACTTCAACCCAATAAGCTCTGACCGGATAATCGGTTTTTTGCTGGAGTTCTTTCTGGTAATACAACAGGTTGTCTAAAACTTTTCGATGATGCTCTTGGTCCCAATCGGGCAATTCAGCGATTGCCTGGTCCAGTTTTTTTCTATCTTCGTCGTTTGACAAATCAAAAACATCTGCTTCCTTACCTTTGTTTCTGCCTTTAATCTGATAAAGAGACATGCCCAAAGTATTGCCCGCCTCATCTCTTTTTTCAGAGACTAAATCAACGCCATAATACATATCTTGTTGTATTGTCGGGGTATAAAAGGTTTCATCCGGTCTCTCATTTTCTAAATAAACAAGCGCTCTTAAAGCAGCCAAAATTCCCGGCGGGAAAGAATCTAAACCAACTATTTTTAATTCTTGGCTTAAGCCATCGGATGATCTTGAGTAGCCAAAAATCCGAAAATAAAAATCAAATAATTGTTCTGGGCTTAAATTAAAATGCCTTTTAGCTTTAAGGAAAAAATCAATAAACTGAAGATTAGCTCGAGTGCCCTTTTCAATGAATTCCAACGACGGCTTTTCTCTCTCTTTGTTTTTTTGCGGCCAATTCTCTTCAATGGCTTGAGTGGTATATTCAGCTACAGCTAAAATTGCTTGTAAAAACTCTAAAATAACGAGACAGTTTTCATAAGGAATAGTTTCTGGATTCAAGTCGGCTTTTTCTAAAACAGACAAGTTATTTTGGGAAAGGCGTTCATTTTTTCTTATCGCTTTTTGAACTTTTTTAAGTGTTTTGTAGTTGTTTATTTCTTGCTTAAGCCAGTTAATCTGTTCTTGGGTCGCGCCGGGAAGGTTGTCAAGGATATTTTGTTCAATCGCAATCAAAATCTGTTTGATTTTCTCAAAATCAAGCGATTCTAAAACTGATGATTTTTCTAAAGCAGGCGAGTTGAGCATAATTTTTATTATTATACCTAATTCAGCTTGAAGTTGCAAAATATTTAATTTATGGCATAATTTAAGATATAAAAAAGGAGAAAAAATGGAAAAAAATAAAATCAAGAATTTTTTGGAGTCAGTCTTAGACTGGCTCCTGATTTTTATTCTTTTAGGGGGATTAATCTACACAACATTACGGGTCCTGGCCGACAATGGCTGGGATCTGGCTCGGGTTCTGGGCTGGTAGCCCAGAACCCGAAAACAAACCCGCGCTTTTAGCGCGGGGTTTTTATAGATAACTAAATATAGCAACCTTATTAAAATCAAGTTATAATAGAAGCATAATTACCAATAGAACCCTACTAATTTACTAATTATTATTAATATCTACTAATGACTTCAGATTTTAGATTTTGGAAGATGGCTTTTCTAAAATCAACAATCTATAATCTAAAATCTATCTTAATTCATAATTTATAATTCTTTGTTTATGACCACACCTTTGGATGAAATCAAAAGCCGGCTTGATTTAGTTGATTATATTCGGAGTTATGTTAATTTAAGCCCTTCGGGCAAGAGCTTGCGCGGGCTTTGTCCGTTTCATAAAGAAAAAACCCCGTCTTTTTTTGTTTCCCCGGACAAACAAGTTTGGTATTGCTTTGGCTGCCAAAAGGGCGGAGATTTGATGAAGTTTGTGATGGAGATGGAGAGAATGGAGTTTGCTGAAGCGTTAAGGTTTTTAGCCGACAAAGCGGGAATTGTTTTACAAAAACAAGACCCTAAGCTGTTAAGCTTAAAAAACAAAGTTTTAGACATTTTGGCAGAGGCAAGCAAGTTTTATCGCCGGAGTTTGGTTAAAACCCCTGAAGCGGTCAAGTATCTGAACGATCGGGGTTTGAAAAACCAGACGATTAATTTTTTTCAATTGGGTTTTGCGCCCGGCCCGCCCGCTAAGAGCTGGAAGAATTTATATCTTCATCTTCGCCAGCTCGGTTTTCAAGATAATGAGATTGAACAGGCTGGTTTGGCGGTTCGCTCAGAAAAGCAAGAGCTTTATGACCGGTTCAGGAACAGGATTATGTTTCCGATCCATGATTTTAACGGCCGGATTATTGGTTTTACTGCCAGGATTTTACCCAACAACGCCGAAACAGAAGCGGCCAAGTACATTAACACCCCGGAAACTTTGGTTTATCAGAAAAACAAAGTTTTATACGGGTTTTTTCAAACCAAAGACGAGATAAAAAATAAAGACCAAGCGGTTTTGGTTGAGGGCAACTTAGATGTTTTAATGGCCTGGCAAGAGGGATTGAAAAACGTAATTGCTGTTTCCGGCACCGCGCTTTCCGAATTTCAGTTAAAGAATTTAAAGCGCTTTTGCCAGAACCTGATTTTAAGTTTTGATATGGATCGGGCCGGTGAATTGGCCACAGACCGGTCAATTGGGCTGGCTTTCCAAGCCGGATTTAATTTAGAAATTTTAAGCTTAGCAAAAGGCAAAGATTTAGCTGATTATGCTAAAGAATATCCGGAAAAGGTTGCTGAAGTGATAAATTCTGCCAAACAGGTAATGGAATATTATTTTGAAAAAATTTTTTCCGAAGCAGAAACCGACTCAATTGAAACCAAGAAAAAAGCGGTTGCTTATCTTTTGCCCAGAATAAAACTGTTAAAAAATCCGGTTGAGCAGACCGAGTGGCTGAATAAATTAAGTTTAAAAGTCAAAGTTCCGGAAAAGATGCTTTTTGAAGAATTTTCCCAAACCAACTCTGTTTTAGAAGCAGTTCCGGACAGCGACGAATCGTTACCGGCAGTTGGCGAATCGCTTTTTATTAAGTCCCGCTGGGAAAGATTGGCGGAAAAAATTCTTGGTTTGGTTTTGCAATTTCCGGAATTAGCGCCGGAATTGGAAAGCGCAATTGATTATTTTCCTTTCCGGCTTCAGGAATTTGCTCGGTTAATTGTTGGGCTTGGCCGGGATAAAATTAAAAACCAAAGTTTCCCCGAAGAGCTTGACCAGAGTTTGCTTGATTACTTGATTCTGCTGGCTGATTATGAGGCTTCGCTTTTCCCGGAAAAATTTTCTCCGGAACAAGAGATTAAAAAATCTTTGTTGGAACTGAAAAAAGCCAAACTTCATTCTTTGATTGCCGAAGTTTCTCTGGCGATCAAAGAAGCAGAATCCGGAAGCAATTTGGGCCGAGCCGAATTATTGGTTAAAGAGCTGATCGAATTGACAAAAAAGTTAAGCGAGGTTGAGGTTGAGAATGTGGTATAATTTAGCTGACAGTTAGAAAATAAATAAATGATTAAGTTGAAAAAAGCTCCTCGGCCTAAACGGGGGCGAAAACCAGTAAAGAAAATAAAAAAGCCGGTGAAAAGGCAAAAGCCCAAAGCAACTAAAAAGATTGCTTCTTTTGTCAGGCCCTATAAGAAAAAACAGGCAGCGGCAAAAAAACCAAAAGCCAAAATTAGAACAAGGAGTGCAAAAAAGACGGCTTCAAGGCCCAAAACCGCAAAAAAACAAACCAGCTTAAGCCGGACCAAATCTGGCAAAACCAGACCGAGAAGGACAACTCCTCAAAATAAGGAAATTGTTGAGAAGATAGAGGCGCTTTTGAAAAAGGGCAAATCTCGGGGTTTTATTACTGAAGAGGAAATAATGACCACGGTGCCTGAACTGGAAACAAATATTGATTTGGTTGAAAATCTTTATGAACGGCTTTTCTCTTCAAATATTAATTTAATCGGTTCAAAAAATCTGCTTGATTTCCCCGGAGAGACTGTTTCTGACGAGGAAATTAATAAGGCGATTTATTTTGATAACTTTGACCGTTTGCCTGATTCGGTTCAGGTTTATCTTCAGGAGATTGGCCGAATTCCGCTTTTAACCGCAGACGAAGAAAAAGAATTAGCCCGTCGGGCGGAAAAGGACGATGAAGAAGCTCGCCAGCGCTTGATTAATTCCAATTTGCGCTTAGTCGTTTCAATCGCTAAAAAGCACGCTAATCGGACATCTAATCTGTCTTTGCTTGACTTGATTCAGGAGGGCAACATTGGTTTGTCCCGGGCGGTTGATAAATTTGATTATCGCCGCGGGTTTAAATTTTCCACTTACGCGACTTGGTGGATTAGGCAAGCAATTACCCGGGCGATTGCCGATTACGGACGGACAATCAGAATTCCGGTTCATATGGTTGAAACTCTGTCTAAGTTTAAAAAAGTCAAGCGGCGGCTCCAGCTGGAATTGGGACGCGAGCCTTTGCCGGAAGAGATTGCCGCCGAGATGGGTGAGGAAGTGGCCAAAATGCACCATTTGATTAAGATTGACCAAGACGCGGTTTCTTTGGACCGACCGGTTGAACAGGATGACCAAAGCACCCTGATTGGCGAGTTTATTAAAGACGAAACCGCGCCCAGTCCGGAGGAATTAACATTTTCCAAGATAGTTAAAGAAAAGCTTCGGGGGATTTTGAGCGATTTAACTGAAAGGGAAAGAAAGATTGTTGAGCTAAGATTTGGCTTGACTGACGGCGCCATTCACACCTTGGAAGAAGTGGGCCGGGAGTTTAACATTACTCGAGAACGAGTTCGGCAAATTGAAGCCAAAGCTTTGGAGAGAATGCGCGAGCATGAAGAGATCAAGAAGATTAGAGAAGAATAAGCCGCGGTAAATTAATTCGCAAAACAAAAAAACAAGCTTTTATAAGCTTGTTTTTTAATCCGTTTGTTTAGGCTTGTCGACGTTTATTTTTTTGGCAAATAAAAATTTGACTGCTTCAATAATAAAGATGCTGAATAAACCAAACCCAAACGGAGCTGTTAGCCAGATTAAGGGCAGAGGGGCAGTTTCTAAAACTTTTTGGGATGGCGGCAGATAAACTGCTGATAAAGTCAAAACAATGCCCAAACCGGCTCCCCAATTAAGGTATCTGTTGGAAAACGGGTTATAGTGAAAAATATTTTTTTCTAAACTCCGGAAAGAAAAAGCGACAATCAGGCTGTTGATGGAAAAAGTGATAAAGACAATTGTTTTGACAAGGGACAATTCCACCCCGGTTTTTAGAAGCCACCAGTAGACTAAAAATAAACCCAAGCTGATGCTGGCGCCGATGAAAAAAATCAAGGTCTTTACTTCTTTGTCCAAAATCTGATGCTGTTTAATTCTTTTCTTGTGGTCATCAACACCATTTTCAAAAGCAAAAGCCAGAGCTGGGAAACTGTCAGCAAAAAAATTAACAAAAAGAATCTGCAGGGCATTAATCGGCAAAGGCAGGCTCATCAGCAAACTGCCGCCGATTAAAAAAACTTCCTCTAAAGAATCAGACAAAAGATAAACAATCACTTTTTTAATGTTTAAAAGCATCTTCCGGCCTTCTTCAATTGCGGTGACAATGGTTTTAAAGCTGTCGTCTAAAAGAATCAAGTCTGCGACACTTTTGGTTACATCAGTGCCCGAGCCAACGGCAATGCCAACATCTGCTTGTTTTAAAGCCGGGGCGTCATTGACTCCATCTCCGGTCATCGCAATAATTTCCCGGCTTTTTCTGTAGGCATTGATAATTCTTAATTTGTCTTCAGGTGTTACCCGGGCAAAAACCCTTATCTGGGGCAGAATTTTCTCCAGCTCTTCGTCAGAAAGCCGGCTGATTGCGCTTCCGTCAAGAACATTGTTTTCTTTTATTTCAAAACCCAGCTCTTTGGCAATTGCCATAGCTGTGCCCTGGTGGTCGCCGGTGACAATTACAGCTTTTAATCCCATCTGTTTGACTTTTTCTATTGCTTCCAAAACATCTTCCCGCAGGGGGTCAGAAAAACAGATAATCCCTAAGAACTCAATTTGATTTAAGTTCTTTAGGGCTTCGGCTTTATTAGTGGGCAGATTTTGGTTGAGTTGTTTGAATCCTACCGCAAGAATTCTTTTTCCGCTCCGGGCAAGCTGGTTAATTTTCCCCAGAACTGCTTGATAGTCTTCGGCGCTTAATTCTGCCATTGACAAAAGGATTTCCGGCGCTCCCATAATCGTGAGAAAGTTGCCTTTTTGCCTTTTGCCAACCAAAGAATGGAACCCGCCACTGTCTTTGATAATAGAAGCCGAGTATTTGTCTTTGGAGTTAAAGGGCAGAATCGTAAACGGCTGGTGCAGGTTTTTTTCTTCACCAAATAAGATTTTCCATTCGCCGGCTTGTTTAACCAGACTGGTTTCCAGCGCCTTGCCGGCAATCTGCCAATTTTCCGGTTTTTCTTCCGGATTGACAATCAGGACATCAGTATTAAGCAAAGAGATCTTGATAATTTTTTTCTGTTCGTCTGACAGTCTTGACAGGGCCTGGGTTTTCGCGGTTAGTTTTTTAGAGATTAAATCGGCTAAGCTCCAGATTCCGGTAATCGTCATTTTTGCCTGGGTTAAAGTGCCGGTTTTGTCTGTCAGAATTGTGGTGGTCGCGCTTAGGGCTTCTGCGGCAATTAATTTTTTCACCACGCCTTTTTTCTTGGCTAATTGCTCAACCCCAACAGCTAAAATTATTGTCATGGCAATCGGTAAACCCTCGGGGATTGAGCTAATTGCAATCGCCACTGAAGTCAAGAACATTTCAAATAAAGAATAGCCCTTGACAGCGCCGATCCAGAATATTCCTAAAATCAAAACAATTAAAAAGCCGGTGATCGTCCAGGAAAATCTTTTGATTGTTTTTTGGAGCGGCGTATCCGTATCTTTGGCTTCAGAAACTAAAGAAGCAAGTTTGCCGAATTCAGAATCCTTGCCAGTGGCGGTGATAATTGCCTTGCCAGCGCCTTCAACCACTAAAGTGCCGCCGAAAACCATATTGGTTCTTTCTGATAAAGGAATGTCAATCTTTAAGCTTTCGGTTTGTTTTTCTTGGGGCAGGGATTCGCCGGTCAGAACAGATTCGTCAATCTGCAAGTCATTAGCTGAGATTAGCCGGGCGTCAGCCGGAACTCTTTTGCCGGCAGTCAAATAAATAATTTCTCCGGGAACAATATTTTGGCTGTCTATCTCTGTTTCTTTTTTATCCCGCAGAACCCGGATATTTTCTTTGATATAAGTTTTTAGTTTTTCCAGCGTTTCTTCAGCCTTATTTTCTTGGTAAAAACCAAGGATTGAGTTGATTAAAACCGCCAAAAGAATGAATAAAGTGTCTAAATAATCTTTTAAGATTGCAGTCGCGCCGCCGCTGACAATCAGAATAAAAATCAGCGGGCTCTTTAGCTGGTTTAAAAATATCTCGGTTTTTGAAAGCTGTTTTCCTTTTTCAAGGATGTTGGGCCCGAAAATTAACTGGCGCTCTTTGGCTTGGTCTTGGCTTAAGCCGTCTTTTTCCGAGCTTTGTAAAATTTCAATTGTTTCTTTGGGTTCTTTTGCCCAAAAGCGTTGATTAATTGTTCCTCTGTCCATTTTTATTTGAAAACAATCTGTCCCAGATTGGCAGTCAGGTTGAGAATTGTTTCTGATGAATTTTTAATGATTTTTTGGAAAATATTTTTTTCAGTGGTCTGGATAATGATTTCTGAATCGCGGAAGTTGTTTGCCCGGTCAAAAGCCCGGACAGCGATGGTATTGTTGCCAAGTTTGTCAAGGATAACAAACAAAGGCGATCGGGCCGGGAAAAAGGCGTTGTTATTTATTTTGACATAATAAGACTCAATGCCGCTTGCGGTATCTTTGGTTTCAAACTCAACTCTAAGCAGTTCGCCAAGCTTGATTGTTTTTTCGCTGGTGTTTATTTTTATTGGCTCTGGCGGAGTTGAGTCTATCTTTACTTGGTAATGCGAGACCGGGCCAAGCTGGTTGTTTTTTATTCCGGCAATATGGAAATAATAAATTCCGTCGTTAAATACAATGGCGTTGACTGATTTTTTCTCGGCCCAGAAGTTTTTGTCCGGAACATAATCTGGTTCGCGGTTAAAAGTCCAGGCAAAAGATCGGTAGTTTTTGTTTGGCTCTATCCAAGAAAGGTGAATTTCCCTTGAGCGGTACCAAAGACTATTGTTGGGATGAGTATCGGAAAAAACTAAAATCTCTGGAATTTTTTCTCCTGAATCAACAATCCGGTAACTGCCGCTTTGGCTGGCCCGAAGCACATCAGTGCCTAAGCCGTCATTAGCTAAAACTCTGGACTCTTCGGTTATTTTTAACTCATAAGTCCCTTGTTTTATTGGCTTGATTACTAAACTGGCTAACTCGCCTTGGTTCTGGTTAAAACCCGGATTAGGAATAATGCAGGAGATTCTTATTTTTCCCTTCTGGTTGTCAATTGTTTTTTCCAGGAAAAGCTGGTCAGTGCAGATGGAGTTTTCTGTTTTTATTTCTTTAAGATTGATTATTTCCGGATCAAAATCAAGATTAATTTCAAAGGCATTGACCGTTTCACCTCCGGAAGAGGCTAAGATTTTGATTTCATGCTCATAATCTTTGTTGAAAATTCCTGAATCCGGTTCAAGCTTAAGAGTTGAGTTGTAAACTGTCTCGGTTAATTTTTTTACCTGAATCGGAGTTTTGCTGTTAATTAAATAAACCGTGCCAAAGCAGATTCCGCCAAAAATAAAGCTTAAGCAGGCAATTGTGATAAAAATTTTTTTGTTTAACCGTCCTTGTTTTAAAATTAAGGCAAAAACACTTAGAAATCCGGTGAAAAACAAAGTGCTGGCAAGAGCCAGGGCAAAAATTTCCCAGATCTGGATTTCAGGATGAAGAATGATTAATCCGCCCGGACTGTGGTTGATCCCCGGGAAAATCAGATTTTTAGCCAAGTAATTATCATTATCAATCTTTATCAGAGCGGTTTTCTCCAGATTTTGGTTAAACCAATCTGTGCCGGCATTGAAAAAAGATTGGGCCAAAGCTTTTTCTTTATCGGTTTCAAAACTTGAAGCTAACACCCCTTGTTCTTGAGAGTAGAGAATAATCTCGCCGCCGGGCAAAAAATTTTCTTTCAGCCCGCTAATATATTCTTGGTTGATGATTTTAGCGACAAAAATCGCCCCAATCATCTGGCCGTTTTTTTCAATCTGTTTGCCGGCAACAAAGATCAAGGGCAGGGGACTGCCTTTTTCAATCGCAACAATTTTCTCTCCCCGACTGACTGCTTCGCCCCAAGGAGTGGTGCTGAAAATATAATCGCCTCGGATGTTTTTGTATTCAGTTCTGGTTAAAGCAATGCCTTGTTCGTCCGTTACCAAAACCGCGTCAATGTCAAGATCCTGTTTTTGTTTTTCTAAAAATTTCAGCAGTTCAGGAATGTTTTCCCCCTGGATAAACGGGATGATTTCCTCTGAACAGGCGCAGTTATCCATCTTATTATTAATCAATTCGAGGTCTTGATTAAACTGGTGGGTGATTTGGTTAGCGGCCTGGCTTAATTTATCTTTTTTATATTCTCCCAAAACTTGGTTTGAATAAATTGATAAACCAAACAAAAAAAATGCCAAGAAAATCATCAAGGCAAAGATAATCGGTCTTTTGTGCTTTTGTAAAATTCCGGGCAGATTCATAAATACCTAAGGCTATTTGGATGAGTGATGCCAATTTGTATTCGCGATTCCCAAACTTTTTCAGTGAATAAACAAAGTTTCTCCTTCGGGGTTGGCACAGAATTTACTGATTAGCATCGCTTTAATTTTTATTCGCAATTCGCTGATTAGCATAAAATTTGTAGATTGGTATCACCTTACCCTATAGTATAGCAAAAATTATTTTTTCTCAAATCTTTTCAAACCTTAGGTTTTTTGTTAAACTAAAAATTATTCCGGCGTGGCGCAGCGGTAGCGCGAGGGACTGTTAATCCCCAGGTCGCAGGTTCGAATCCTGCCGCCGGAGCTTTGTGGTTTTACCGCCAGAAGGCATAAATTAAATAACAAAACCTATCACAGGCATACTGGAAAAATTACAATTACAATCAGATGATTTAATGAAATAATAACTATGCCAATCAATATAAGAAAATATCATCCTTACCGCTTACTTTATATCGTCGCAGTTGTCGGCTTTTTTCTTTTTTCGTTCACACAGCCTGATCATATTTTTCGGCTCCTCACATTTCTCTTAGCGTGGGCTCCGGTTGCCTGGGAAGCGCTTAAATCTCTCAAAGAGAAAAAATTCGGCAGCGAGTTATTTTTTGTGCTGGCCGCAGTCATTGCGCTGATTGGCGATGAAGAGCTGGCAATGACGGTTGTGCTTCTCGTCGTCCTGGTCGCGGAATACTTTGAGGAACTGGTAGAAGAACGAACGGAGCGAGCAATTGAAAGTTTGCTAAAGCTTGTCCCCGATACTGTTTTAGTCCAGCAAGATAACGAGGAAAAATTACTGCCGATAAGCGAAGTTCGCATCGGAATGAGAGTAGTTGTCAAAACCGGAACAAGTATTCCGGTTGACGGCAGAGTCGCTCATGGAAAGGCAGAGGTTAATGAGGCCTCGCTTACCGGCGAAAGCGCCGTCAAAACAAAGCGAGCGGGCGATCCGGTTTTTTCAGGAACATTTGTGGAGAACGGAAGTGTAATTGTGGAAACTGAAAAAGTCGGTGAAAACACCATGTTTGGCCGCATTCGCCGCTTGATGGAAGATGCAGAAAAGCGTAAGGCCGGTATTCAAATTCTCGCCGATAAGGTCGCCTACATACTCACCCCGCTCCTTATTCTTTTTATCGGCGCCGTCTGGCTGTTCACGAAGGACATCAAACTAGTGATTACGTTTTTGGTATTCGGCTCGCCGATTGAGCTTGCGCTCGTTACGCCGCTCGCCATTCTTGCCGGCACCGTGTCAGCGTTTCGTAGAGGCGTGATTGTGAAAGGCGGGCTCGCGCTCGAACGGTTTGCAAAAGTTGATACATTGATACTTGATAAGACCGGGACGCTCACCATCGGCGAACCGAAAGTTATTTCTGTCCAAACGATTGACGCGGAGCACTCGGATAAAGATGTGATCCGCATGGCCGCCATTGCTGAAAAGCGATCGGGGCATGTTCTTGCCTCGGCCGTGCTTGCAAAAGCAAAGGAGGAGGGAATAACGGTTCCAGAACCCGATTATTACGAGTATATCCCAGGCCACGGCGCGACCGTTCGCTATCAAAATCAAAACATTCGGCTCGGCAGCAAGCACTATATTGAAGCGAAAGACCACGGCAACGTTAAAGTGGGCGCGATGCTTGAATGCGCAGACGAAGACGCGCTCCACTCGTCTTTTTATCTTGCCTGCGGCGAGAAGCTGTGCGGCATGATTTGCGTTGCCGATGAACTGCGCGGCGACGCCGTTTCGACCATTGAGCATTTCAAAGAGGGAGGCATGAAAAATATTATTCTTTTAAGCGGCGATCGCGATGAAGTGGCAAAGCGAGTGGCAAATAAACTTGGAATTAGCGAGGCCTATGGTGGAGTTCTACCGGACGCTAAATTAAAGAAAATTCAGGAATTGCAGAAGCAGGGTCATCGCGTAGCAATGATCGGCGACGGTGTGAATGACGCGCCGGCTCTCAAAGCCGCCGATGTCGGGATTGCCATGGGCGCGATGGGTATGGAGCCAGCCATTGAGGCGTCCGATATTGCGCTCATGTCCAACGATTTAAGCAAAGTCGTTTCAGTGCACGAAATATCGCGCCGCGTTATCCGTACCATCAAGCAAAACATAATCTTGGGTCTTGGACTCACGCACGGTCTTGGCATGGCGCTTGCGTTCTTGCATGTGCTAAATCCCATACAAGCCGCGTTTTTCCACGCCGTACCCGATCTCTTAATTTTGTATAATTCCGGTCGTTTGATTCGCTAAATTGTAGCGGTGCGCGCTGGAAAAATTTCGTTTTTAATCTAAGATAACCTTATGAAGCTCGGTATTATCCTGCAATCTAATAAACCTGATACGTGTGAAATACATTGTTTTCATCCTTTCGTTCTAAATCCTGCCCAAAAGCAAAACTCCCGAGACGGGAGTTTTGCTTTTGGGCTCTTGACACTAACATAGTTTTGGGTATATACTCATAATAGGTAGGCGCAATAAAGGTCGGGCTACCAAATAATAATTAATTATTTAAGACAAAACTATGCCAAGATATGACGGAACTGGCCCTATGGGTTTCGGACCAGGCACTGGTTGGGGCATGGGTCCCTGCGGCTTGGGCTGGGGGCGTGGCTGGGGTTATGGCTATGGATTCAGAAGGTTCATCTCTCCTAAAAATGAACTTTCTGTTTTAGAAGAAGAAAAACAACTGCTTGAGGAAGAATTAACTGTTATTCGCGAGGAAATTGCCAGCTTAAAAAAGGAGCAGAATAAATAAAAGAAGGCGCGGAACCCCGTCCTTTCAAAGAATGGACGGGGCAGGCCTTCTTCAAGCATTAGTTTACCATAAAATAAATTTATGCCCAGACCGCGACTTTGTCGAAGAATTAGATTTAACCCAAATGCAACTTATTTCAAGCCCCAAGGGGTGCCAATGAGGTTTTTAGGGGTGGTCGAATTAACTACCGAAGAGGTAGAAGCTTTGAGGTTGAAAAATATCAAAGATTTAGACCAAAAAGAAGCAGCTCAAAAGATGAATACTTCCCAAAGCACTTTTCAGAGAATTTTGTCCTCGGCTTACAAAAAAATCACTAAAGCGCTGATAGAAGGTAAAGCAATAAAGATAGTGAAAATAGAATAGCGGTTGAAATATGAATTTTTTGGAGGCAAGATATAATAGTAATGAATGTCATGAAACTCAAGCCGGCTGTTTTAATTTTTGTCTTGAATTTAGCAATCGCCAATTCTGTATTTGCTGTTTGGCCGGTTTTTCATGCTAATCCAGAGCGAACCGGCTATCTAAACTCAACGGCGCCGTCAAAGCCGAAGATTCTTTGGCAGATTACCAGAAAAGATTTAGGAAATTACGGAATAAAAGAATTTGAAGCCGGGCAGATCGCGCCAGTGATAAGCGGAAGTAAAGTTTTTGTTGCCGGAGCTTATGTTTTGGCTTTAGAGCTAAAAACCGGAAAATTGCTTTGGCAATATCGCGATTCAGCGGCTGATTTTTATCCTTCAGGTGCTTTAGCTGTTGGCAATGAAAAGATTTTTGTTGCGGTAAATAATACCGACAACCTCCGGACAATGGATCAGGGCTATATTTACGCCCTTAATCAAGCAACCGGAAAGTTTTTGTGGAAAACAAAACTTAATCGTTCAGTTTCCCATTCCTACCCCCTAATTGTTGAGAATAAAATTTTCATTGGCGATGATTCGGGAATAGTTTACGCACTGAATTCAGAAACCGGCAAAATTGTCTGGCAAAAATATCTGGATTCAGCCGAGGTGATTCATTCGTCGCCGGCTTATTATAACGGTTTACTTTATATTGGCACCGAAGGCTCAAGCCGGAGCAATGAAAACCCAAGCCGGTTGTATGCGCTTAATTATCAAACCGGTGAAGTTGTTTGGCGGTACGAGATTGATTTTTTATCCGGAAAACTGAATTTGATTCATGGGACTCCGGCAATATCAAACAATATAGTTTATTTTGGCTCTGAAAACGGATATTTTTATGCGGTTTCGGCTGATAATGGCAAGCTGGTTTGGAAAAAACAGATTGGTTTTGGTGCAGACAATATAGTTGGAATAACCACTGCTCCGTCTGTGGGCTATGGAAAGGTTTTTGTTAATACCTGGTCTGGGAATTTTTTTGCCCTGAAGCGGGATACCGGAGATATTGTTTGGGAATTTTCAACTGAACCAGGCGAAGCAAATTCAGCCCCGGTTTTAGCAGATAAAAAAGTTTATTTTGGCGCAGGCGATTATTTTTACTGCCTGGATGCTAATACCGGTAAGTTGATTTGGAAAGAAAAATGGGGCGGTTTTTCAGCCGCACTGGCAGAGGGGATTTTAATAGCCATAAATCCACTGGCAATGGAAGGTTTTTCTGATCAGGGGATTATTTTGGCAGTTTCAGATAAGGCCAAGAGCGCTGAAGCAGTTAAGCCCAATCAAGAATCAAAAACACCTGAATTAGTTGAGCAAGCGGGGCAATCAGAACAGTTAGAACCAGAGATGTCTGGACCGAAACAAGAACAAGCAAAACCAGCTGACTTTTGGAGCAATTTTGAGAAAAAATTAAAATGGCAGAGCGTTGCCGTGGTTATTGCGGGGCTAATAAGCATTTTTGGTATAATTTATTTATATTTGAGGGGTCGAAAAAATAATTAACAAGTAATTGATATGCCAATTCGCGACAGAGTAAATCAAAAATCTTTTTGGTTTTTTTATTTTTTAATGGCTGCGGTTGTGGCTTTCTCTTATTTTTATTCGTATCTTTGGATTGACTATCCGCGGGTTAAAGAGGCTAATCCGGTTGTCCATGATTTGGCGTTGGGCTTTTCCAGAGTTTTCAATACTGCTTATGAAAACTATTATCTCTATTCACTGCCGTTTATTTTGTTGGGATTCTTGTTTATAGCAAAATTTTGCCAATGGCTGATAAGAGTTGTTGATAAAAAAGCTAAAGTCAGCGGGGATAAGCATCTGGTTATTTTTATTACTTTGCTGTCTCTGCCCAACGCGCTTCACCAGCTGATTGCGGTTTTGTTTGGGTATTATCTGATAGACAACCCAATGCTGGAATTCAAGATTACCGCGATTTTGGGATTTATTTTGGCAATCGGATTTTTGATTTATGCGGAGACAGAAAAATAAATATTATTATGTCTAAATATTTGGCAATTGTAATTGTTTGCCTGGTTGTTTTAGCAACTGGTTTGGGAGTTTATTATTTTCAAAAAACGAAAGCGCCAACAGAGGGGGAAACTGAACAGCGAGTTCAGAATGTTGAGCCGGTTGGGCCACTAGAAGCGTCCCGAAAACCAGAACCATCTGAAATATCCGAAGTGGTTACAGGAAAATCTTCGCTCCCTGAATCTCAAAACCAGGTTGAAGAGAAAAACCAAGAGATTATGCTTGTTAAAAACGGATTTTCCGTTTTGATTCCTGATGGCTGGAAAGAAACCGGCGCTCCTGCAGGGGTATCAGCAATGGTGTCGTATGTTGACGAGCAAATTGCTGACCCAGCGGTCAAGAAAATCAATTTTAAGACTTATTATTCAGTCCAGTATGATGTTCTGCAGGGTCAAGCCTTGGTAGAGTATGCGGGGATCGTAAAGAACCAATTAGGCCAAGTAATTCCCGAGATCAGTTTCCAAAGTCAGGAAGCAATAAAAATAAATAATTACGAGGCTTATACGCTTGAGGCAGAACTGAACCAGCAAGGGGTTGATTTTAAGGTGCTGATGATAATAATAAAAGGAAATCAAGATGATGTTTGGACCATTGCTTTTAACACGCCAAAAAGCAAATGGCAGGAATATCAGGACTTGTTCCAAAGCATTGCTAAGAGTTTTGAAGTAAAGTAGGTGATTGGGTTTTATCTTTCAGGGAATAAAATAAAAACTAAAAAGCTGTCCCGCAAGCGGGACAGCTTTGATTTACTCCACCTCTTTCCAACTTTCTGGACAGGGTGGAACTACATTTGGGTATTTGGGGATTTTTTTGCGGGCTTCTAAGATAAATTTTAGAAGCCCACTTCGCCAAAGGGCGAAGGTCAAAACCGCAATGATTACAACCCCTTCTATAGACATATTTTCCTCCTTATGTTTCCGGGTCATTTTCATGACCCGCCATAGAAATAAAAAATAAAGTCAACCCGATTGCAATGCTGATCGGGAAGACTATTCCCGAAAGCCATTTTGCCTGCGGAAACAGCAGGCAAAAAATGGCTTCAATGATTATTATTGATAGCCCCAAAACAAATGGGGCATCTTTTTTGCTCACAGCAACCTCCTTTTGATTGATTTAATAAAACTATATCCTATGGACAATGAAATTTCAATATGGTATAGTTGAAAATCAAAAATTTAAAAAAGGAGGCCAAGATGGCTGAATTAAGTAATACCAATTGCCCGCGATGTGGGCAGAAACTTTTTTTATCAAACCAGAAAGTGAAAATCTCTAGGGTGGGGTATCGATCCTACCTCTATTGCGCTAATGGGGGGTGTATAGCGTATGTTTACGATCAGATGTTTGTAGTCCACAGGGGTAAATTAAGACAATTAAAGTCTATTTTTCAGATAGAAAAGTAGATATCTGGCGCCCATTGGGCGCCTTTTGTTTTTGATATAATCAAATTATGGATTTTAAGCAAAAAGTTTTAAAGATTGTAAAAAATATTCCTAAAGGGGAGTTTTTAAGTTATCAGCAAGTGGCAAAATTGGCAGGGAATAAGAAAGCAGCCAGAGCAGTGGGGAATTTTATGGCCCAGAATCAAAATCCAGCTGTTTTTTGCCATCGAGTGGTTAAAAGTAATAGTGAAGTTGGCGGTTATTCTGGGGGTCATAAGTTGGGTTGGAAAAAACTGGGTTTGCTTTTAAGAGAGGGCGTTATTGCAGTAATGCCAACAGACACAATCTACGGCATCTGCGGTTCTGCTTTGAATAGGAAAACAGTTGAGAAAATTTATCAGTTAAAGCAAAGATCTCCGGGCAAACCAATGATTATCTTAATCTCGGATTTAGCAGAGCTTAGTTTGTTTGGAGTTAAACCAAGCCTAAAAGAACTTAAAATTCTGAAAAAACTCTGGCCCGGAAGAATTTCAATAATTTTGCCAATAAAAAACAAAGACAAAAAAGAAAGTTTATTTTATCTTCATCGGGGAACCAGCGGTTTAAGTTTTCGTTTGCCCAAAGATAAATTTTTGTTAAAGATTTTAAAGATCTCCGGACCGGTAGTGGCGCCAAGCGCAAACTTAGAAGACAAAGAACCAGCCGGAACAATTAACCAAGCAAGAAAATATTTTGGCAATTCGGTTGTTTATTATGCCGGAAAGAAAGTTTATTCAAAAGAACCCTCAACTTTAATTAGATTCAGTAATCGCAAAATTGAAGTTTTGAGAAAAGGTGCTGATTATAAAATGCTACCTTTGTATTTATCAAAATAGCGCCTAACTCTTTTATTATTGACGATTTAAAGTATAATAAGAACACAATTTAATAGACAGCCAATTCAGTTGGAAGGGCTGAGTTGGCTGTCGCAATTATTTTTCCATGGCCGGATCAAGGGTCTCACCTCCTTTCCTTGGTTCGGCCGCCTAAAACATCAGGCGCCTCACGGGGCGCCTGTTTTCATTTTAATGAGAAATAAAGGAGAACTGTTCTCCTTTAGTTCTCATTTTTTAGATTTTAATTAAAAATGCTAAAATTATTCATTATGAAGCAAATTCCTAAACCGGCCATAGTTTTGATTTTGTTGGTAATAATTTTAAGCGCTTTTAGTTATTTAATTTGGCAGTATTATCTTGTTTATCAGGAGCTGGCGCGAACCAATAAAAAATTGATTTTTGTTAGTCAGACTTTTTCTAACTTGGCCGATTGGTTTGGGAAAGATGTTTTTCAGCTTAAGATTGCCAATCAAAACTTGACCAATCTATTAAAATCAGAACAAGGCAAAAACCAGTTTTTTGCTAAACAAATCTCCGGTATCCAGAGCACGGTCAGCGATTTGGAAAAATTAAACCAGCTTGATGAAGAGCTTTTGAAAAAATATTCCAAGGTTTATTTTTTGAACGAGCATTATCTGCCCCAGCAGCTTTCAATCATTGATAAAAAATACGCTTATAATCAGAACGAAGTTTATCAGATTCACAGCCAAGCCAAGCCGTATCTGTATCAAATGCTTGAAGCGGCTGATTCTGACGGAATGCCAATAAAAATAATTTCCGCCTACCGGTCTTTTGCCGACCAAGCCAATTTGAAATCAAGTTATAAAATGGTTTATGGTTCAGGAGCAAATCAGTTTTCCGCTGACCAAGGATATTCCGAGCACCAGCTCGGCACCGCAATTGATTTAACCACCCCGGAACTGGGCGCGGAATTTTATGATTTTGCCAAAACGCCGGCTTACCAATGGTTATTAAACAATGCTTATAAATACGGCTTTATCTTGTCTTATCCGGAAAATAACGCTTATTATGTTTTTGAGCCATGGCATTGGCGTTTTGTTGGCGTAATGCTGGCAACCGAACTTCATACTCAAAACAGGCATTTTTACGATTTAGACCAGCGGGAAATAGACAGGTATCTGATTAATATATTTGATTAAAATTTATGAGGCAGTATGTTGGTGTTATTTTAATAAATTCAAAGGGTTTTGTTTTGGCCCAGCATCGGGATAATAATCCCGAGATTATCGGGCCGAACACTTGGTGCACTGTTGGCGGCAGTGTTGACGGCAATGATTTGTCTTTAAAGCAGGCGGCGAAAAGGGAATTAGAAGAAGAAACCGGTTATAAAGTAAGAGAAGGGGAACTGGAACTGCTTGTTTAGGATAAATATTTAAGCGAGAAGGGAGATCGGATTCAAAGAATAATTTTTTGGGCGCGCTGCGATGAAAAGCAAACAATTCATTGTTATGAAGGCCAAGAAATTAGGTTTATTTCTCTGGAAGAAGTTGAATCTTTGAATTTTTACCAGGGGCACAGAGAGTTTTTTAAAAAAGCTTTAGGAAAATTTAAATAATTAAAAGATTATGATTGATTTTATAAAATACTCGCTCTGGCCAGCAGTAAAGGTAAAGCTGACTTATTGGTGGTGGGTAATTAAGTATCAAGGCAAAAAAAATATTCCGCCGGAATTGATTTTTGGCAAAATGTCTGAATCAATGAACCGGATGCAGGACGGCTTGCTTCAAGCTTTGCGTCATAGCCCGGATGATATTAGCGAAGAAGAAAAACAAGAACTCTTAAAACTACTGCGTTTGGCTGATTCTTTAGAAAAAGAGATTAACCAAGCAAAAACTGAAAATCAAGAAAAATAATATTTAGGAAGTATTTAGGAAGTCCGACTTCCGTAGATAGATACATAGATAAAGTTGATTAACTTGCCAATGCAGGTATTTCTATTTAAATTCCGCGATCGCGGGATTTAAATAGAAATAAAAAACAGAAAAAATAACAATCCCCGGTTAGACAATAAACCAATTAATCAGCCAAGATGTATAATTATTCGGGTCTTGACAAACAAAGATTCTTTGCTATACTAACAACGTCTTCAGGCGAAAGGCTTCGGCCCGGAACCCGAAGACACTGGAGAACTCCGCTTCGGCGGAGTTTTCCATTTGGTTTAATTTATGCTATAATTATTCAGCACTTCTTCTCCTTCTGAAGGAGGGGGGGGGGGGGGGGGGCGGGGGCGCCCCCCCCCA
>JBFMGR010000003.1:62238-67394 GCA_040753135.1 Patescibacteria group bacterium
TTTTTTTTATATATAGATATTTTTGCCCCCTGGGGTGGGGGGGGGCCCCCCCCCCCCCCCCCCCCCCCCCTCCAAAACTTATCTCCCGCTGATGCGGGATTTTATTTTGTTATAATTAAATCATATGTTAGAGTCTCGCCGCCAAAAAATTATTTTTATTGCCGTAATAATTTTTGTAATTTTGATTGCTTTGTCAGTGATTTATTTTGTTGCGATTAAAAAGCCCGCGGACCAGCGACGGAGGATTTTATATTATTCTCATCCAGTTTATGGCTATTTAATCTATCTACCTTTGGACTGGCAGGGCAGATATTTGGTTCAGGAGACAGAAGACGGAGTTTCTTTTTTATACAACTCTGAATCAGCCACAAAGCACGAGCTGTTTTCTATTATGGTTTACGATTGGCAAGAATGGCAAACAATTAAGCAATCCCAATTTTATCACGGCCGGGAGCTGGCCCAGAAAAACAATCTGGTTTTTGTTTTAACTCAAACCTCAGGCAATTCTTATTCGGGCAGGGAAGCAGAAGAGTTCCAAGCAATGGCAAGCCAGATCAGCCGGGTTATTGACAGTTTTGAGCTTAATTAAGGGCGTTTTTTCAGCTATTGACAGCGTCAGTTTGTTTTCTACAATAAAATTAATAATTAAGTTTAAAAAATTATGAAGAAGAAACTTTTGAAATTGATTGGTTTAGCTATTTTTGCCGGAGCGGTTATTTTTGCCTGGCAAGCTTGGGCTAAACCATTAGGGCAAACAGAAGCTCCGGTTCTTCCCGAGCAAGCCGGGATATATGATGTTCCCGGTCGGCCGGATTTGAAGATGCGGGTTTTTGTCTATAAAGATAAACTGGACAGCCCGCTTGGAAAGGGTAGCGGCGGGGGCAAACCGCCTAAACCATCGCCAACCCCGGATTATGTTTGCGGTTTAGTTGACCCTGATTCGAGCGCAGTGGTTGGCGCGGCTGGCTGGCATCTGCCAAGCAACTTTGTTTATGCTTTGAATCCAGGCAGCGCGCCGGGCAATATTGGCAGCAATCTTTCTTTAATTACTGATAATTCTTTCTCGGTTTGGGAAACTGCCCTGTCCGGCCAGATTAATCTGATTGAAAACAGCGCCGGCACCGATAAAACCCGGGCCAGTCTTGACGGGGAAAATATTGTTGCTTGGGGCAGAACTCAAGGTACCGCTTTGGCTGTAACTTACATCTGGTATTATCCAGCCACGGGTTTGGCTGTTGAAGTTGATACAATTATGAACAAAAAATTTGTTTGGTCCTGGACGCCTTATGATTCAGAGAATATCTGCGCTGAGGCGAATTCTTACGACGCCCAAAATATTTTGACTCATGAGTTGGGCCACTGGTTCGGTTTAACAGACCATTATTCTAATGATTATCAGCACAACACGATGTATGGTTATGGCGCAAAAGCAGAAGTGAAAAAAGACACTTTGACAACCGGCGATGCTGCTGGGGTGAATCTGATTTATTAAACCTCTTGATATTCCTGTATTCTCTGCTATACTAACAATGTCTTCAGGCGAAAGGCTTCGGCCCAGAACCCGAAGGCACTGGAAAACTCCGCTTTTGCGGAGTTTTCCATTTTAATTGGTTTTTATTGGTTTAACTTTAATCCCTAATCTTTTTGCTTGCTAAAACTTGATTTGTCTACTATCTGTCCGATCGGACAGATAGTAGACAATAGGCAATCTTTAACAGGTAAAATAAGTAAAAAACAAGCAATAAGGCAAACAAATAAGGCAAACAAATAAGTTGACCAAAACTCTCGGTCAAGAGCCGAGAGTTTTGGTTTATTCCCAAACCTTGACAAAACCCAGAGAGAGAGAGATACTAAGAGCAGTTCCTAAAAATCTCAAAAGAAAGGAGGTGAGAAAGGTGGCTAACAAGAATAAGAATCAAAACACTTCCACTAAGTCTAGTGGGAAAGGCGGTCATGGCAAGGGCAAAGATGGTTCTGGTGGTGGCAATAAGAGTAATGCCGGTGGCATTCGCAGTGGAACCAGAGGCAAATAGTTTTTCCCGGGTTGACCAAGGAGCCGTGGCTTTTTACCACGGCTCGTTTAATTTATATAATTTATAATTAAATAGTCAATAGTTTGATTATGTCATGCAATTAAGCATTCCTTTTTATTCTAATACAAAAGACGGCCTACATTGTTTTCAGGCCTGTTTAAAATCTATTCTTAAATACTATTTCCCCAGTAAAAGTTATAGTTTTGGGCATCTTGATAAAGTTACGGCTCATAAGAAAGGTAAATACACGTGGGACTTTGCCGCGCTTCTATTTCTGGCTGATCTTGGCTTTGAGGTTATTTATATAACTCCTTTTGATTTAAAAGAGTTTTCTCTAAAAGGAGAAAAGTTTTTAAAATCTGTTTGGACCGATGAAGTCTATCAGGATCAAAAAAAATATTCTGATTTTAAGCAAGAGCAAAAATTGGCGAAAAAGTTAATAAAGGATAAGGGAATTTCCATTAAGAGAAGATCTACGAGAATCTCTGATATAAGAAAGTTGTTTTCCCGAGGATTCTTGTTAATGGTGCCAGTTAATTCTCTCGTTTTTGAAGGCATAAAAGGATATTATCCTCATATAGTTTTGATTAATGGTATTACTAAGTATTTTATCTATTTTCATGATTCTGGCAATCCGCCGCACCCCAATTGTAAAGCCAGCATTAAAAAGTTCTGGCGAGCCGCAAGTTATCCGGACAATAGTTCAGTTGACTTAATTGCCGTCAGGTATTCTGGAAACCGGCTATGAGATTATAGCCCGCGATGTTGGAGTATCAGAATATTGATTTGCCAAACAAAAACAACAGGAGTATAATAATTTTAGAAAGGAGGTCAAAATGAACTTTGACCTTTTTAAAATTTTTTTGGCAATCACCGGTCTGGTGATTGCCGCAGCCAGCCTGTTAGGCTGGTTGGTCCTGCAGTTCTTGGCTCCTGCAGGACGATAAAAGATCGGTAGGGGATAAACGCCGGTCTTTTTTAGTTTTATTTATACCCTGTTTTTATTTCTTGTTTTTAAATACTTTTAGGCAAGTGGCAGACAGTGTTTATCACTTTTCTTATTTTCTTTTTCTTATTTTCTTATTCTCAAATTCTTAAGAATTTGAGAATAAGAAGGTTTGGCTTGACTTGTCTTTCAAGTTGTTGCTTGATTTAATTCACAGAAAGGGTTATAATGTAGACAAATTCGTTCTTAAACAAAAAAATAAAAAATCCCGCCAAAAGCGGGAAAGGAGAAAAAATGAAAACAATTCAGTTTGCTGGCCAATCCAGCTCCGGCTGGGTTGGTTTTGTTGTTTTCTTCATTATTGTTGTCGCCATTCTTGCGGCAACAATGATCCTGGTCCCGGGACCGGCATTCCCGGGCGGCCTGCCGATTTCCCGGCCGACCGAAACGCCCACCCCAACCGCCACCCCCACGCCCACGCGCACCCCCACCCCAACCGCCACCCCCACGCCCACGCGCACTCCCACGCCCACGGCGCCACCAACGCCGACGCCGTTGGTGGGGAGGAATGAGGGCGATGCGATTCGCATCGCCCATGAAATCGGGTGCATGCCGCACCCGGAGTTTTTGATCACCTCAATGAGTGAGGTGATTCAAAAACTCGAGGCTGGCAGGAGATATGCTATTCAGCATATCCCTGAGTCAGCGTATCCTCAGCCCCCGGAGGGGGCTGAGGGGTGGTGGGTCACAGGACCCACCGATGAGGGGGGGTGTATTATTGTTAATTTATACCCCCTCCCCATGCCTCCAGGGGGAGGGGGTCCTCCAGTCCCTCTTTATTTTATGATAGAGGGACTGCAGGGGGAGTGGCACCTCATAGAGGTTGTCACTCCCTAAATACTAGCCGCCTGCTTGCAGGCGGCTTTTCTTATGAATTATAAATATTAGGACATCGCAGGCCGCCAATTGACAGCCTGTGATGTCCCTGACACTTGACTCTTAATAAGATATAGTCTTATAATAAAATATATTGCTTATGTTTTTAAAAACTCTTAAACAGGCAATTCAAGAGATAAAGCTTAATAAGAAAACTCTTTTAATAGTGGCAGCTGTTCTTATCTTATTGGGAACGGGTTTGTTTTTTGGCATTAGGTTTTATCAGGATAAAAAATTCGCTGACAGCTTAATAATCAGACAGCCAGAAGAAATGGGTAATCTGCCAGTAGAAGCTTTTTATGATTATGACACCAGAGAGTATCCAGCAATGTTTAATATCTTGGAGATTAACCCGGACAGCAAGACTCTTAAGCTGGGGTTTATTTACCCGTTCAAATACCAAGGCAATGAGATTGTTTCTAAAGTTAACTGCAGATTAGAAAACACTGCCGTCTATCTAAACCAAGAAGACAGATTAGTTTCTTCCACAGTTCCTTTTTATCAGGATGCCAGAATTGTGCCTGGCAGGACTATTATGCAGGCAATCTGCCAAGACCAGTTTTGCCGCAAAATTACTAAGTACTGCGAATTTATTATAATTTAAACTTTTATGGCAATTAAAAACAAATTAGCTTTACTAATAATTTTATTAGGCTTTGGTGGTTTTGTTTTCGTAAACCCGAGTTTTGCTGTTACTAGACCTTGTGGTAAGGATTGTGAGTGTACAGGATTTGGGGGGCCCGTTCTGTCATGTCAAGGTTACGAGTATTGTAGAGTTTACGGTCCTCCGGGAGTATCTGGAACAGCTTACTATGGAGGGAATTGTCCGCGGCTTATGGGAACAAATTGGCATTACTATGATTGTTCTAAAGCAGAATCATGCGGTGGTGGCGGCGGTGGCGGCCCGAGAAGCTGTCCAGTATGTACTGAAGAAGGCACCAGAACTGATTGCCGTCAAGCTTGCAATGCCGGCTGGAAACCAAGCGACAGCTGTGACCCTGAATGCGATCCTTGGAAAAGCAAAGTTTGTTGTGAAAAAACTGCTTGCTGGCCAATTCCCAACTGCACTCCATCGCCTTCATCATCGCCATCACCTTCGTCATCGCCTTCGCCGTCAGTTCAACCCACCCCTTCTCCCAGCCCTACTCCCAGCCCCAGACCAGTGGGAATCAGCTCATTTAAGATTACCAACTTTAGAGAACAGCAAGCTGCTAATGGAGTTTATTACTACCAAGTGCTTA
>JBFMGR010000004.1 GCA_040753135.1 Patescibacteria group bacterium
TTGCCGGGTTTAACCAATTGGACGCCTCTTTATTACCCTGATGTTCATACTCCTTCAAAAGAAGAATTTGGTCTAATAAATCGGCATCTTTGGCAATCTTTGCTTCTTTAGTTTTTCTCTCTTGATATTCTTGGCTTATTTTTTTTAATTCTTCAGCGCCAATTAAGCCATTCAGCTGTTCTTCACGAATCTCTTCTTCATAAACTTTAACGTATTTTTTATTCACCCAGTTCTGATCTCCTGACCGAGCCTCTTCTAAATCATGAATCAAACACATTTTTATCACCTTATCTGCATCTGCTTTTAAAGCTTTGGCTAAAAAATAGCCAATCACTGCCACCCGAAAAGAATGAGCGGCAATATTGTCAGACGGGTCATTAACCAGCAAAGTCTGCTGATGAGCTCGGAGAGTTTTTCTTAAAGCCCCGATTTCATAAAAAAATTGAGTCAGCTTTTGGATCTGGGTTGAGTTCATTTTTTACCTTCTTTTGAAGTTTTTTTAGGCGAGCTTTCCAATTTTAACATCTGCTCAAACTCTTCTTTTTCAATTGTTTCTGCTTCGATTAGCCTTCTGGCAATTTTATCCAAGAACTTTCTTTTCTGATTAATAATTTTTTTGGCTTTGTCAAACGCCTCATCAATCAACCTTTTAATCTCTTTATCTATCTCTTCGGCAACTTTCTCAGAATAATTTTTTTCCATTACCAAATCCCGACCTAAAAACACCAGCTCCTCTGAATGACCATAAGACAAGGGACCGATTTTTTCCGACATCCCGTATTGAGTAACCAATTTTCTTGCTTGCTCTGAAACTTGCTTCAAATCATTACTGGCGCCGGTGGTTAATTCGCCAAAAACAATCTTCTCTGCGGCATAACCGCCCAACATCACTGCCAGTTCATCCAAAAGCTGGGTTTGGGAATAAAGATGCCTGTCTTCAACCGGCAACTTTAAAGTATAGCCAGCCGCCCGGCCCCGGGAGATAATAGAGATTTTATGAACCGGATCAGTGTGGGGCAAAAATCCGGCCACCAGAGCGTGGCCAGCTTCATGATAAGCAGTAATCTCTCTTTCTTTTTGAGTCAAAATATGGCTTTTTCTTTCCGGCCCCAAAATCACTTTTTCCATTGCTTCAAACAAATCTTCCTGCTCAATCTGCTTTCTGTTTTTTCTTGCCGCTAAGATTGCCGCTTCGTTAATTAAGTTGGCCAGATCAGCGCCGGAAAATCCCGGGGTTCTTTGGGCAACTTTGTTCAAGTTAATCGCAGCTGAAGATTTTTTATCCTTAATATGAATTTTCAGAATCTCTTCCCTTTCCTTTATATCAGGCGAATCCAAAATCACCCGGCGGTCAAATCTGCCCGGCCGAAGCAAAGCTGGATCCAGAACATCAGGCCGATTAGTTGCAGCAACAACAATCACATTGGTATCCCGGTCAAACCCGTCCATCTCCACCAAAATCTGGTTTAGGGTCTGTTCCCGTTCATCATGGCCGCCGCCCAAACCAGAACCTCGCTGCCGGCCAACCGCATCAATTTCATCAATAAAAATAATTGACGGCGCCGCTTTTTTCGCAGTAACAAACAAATCTCTGACCCGGGAAGCGCCAACACCAACAAAAAGCTCAACAAATTCAGAGCCAGAGATGTGGAAAAACGGCACTCCGGCCTCACCTGCGACTGCTCTGGCCAGTAAGGTTTTCCCCGTGCCGGGCGCGCCCATTAAAAGCACACCCCGGGGAATTCTGGCGCCGATATTTAAAAACTTCTTTGGATTTTTTAAAAAATCAACTACTTCTTTCAGCTCTTCTTTTGCCTCATCTAAACCAGCAACATCTTTAAAGCTGACTTTCTCTTTTGGGTTAACAAATAAACGGATATTAGCTCGGCCAAAATTAAAGCTCTGCATCATGCCTTTTTGCGCTTGCCGAGACAAGAAAAAGAAAATTCCTAAAATCAGCAAAAACGGCAAAATCACCTGAATCAATATTGAGAGCCAAAAAACTCCGCCAAACAAATTCGAGCTGACTTTTATTTCCACCCAATTTAAAGCTTCTTGGCTAACGCCATAATTAACCAATGTTTCGGTCAAAGACGCTTCTTTTTCCTTTTCTGAAACAAACTCTTTCTCCTGATAATCGATAATTTTTAACTGATCTTCAGAGATCTCGATTTTCTTAATTTCCTGGTTTTCAACTTTTCTGGCTAATTCTGATAAAGAAATCTCTTCGGGTTTTTTCGCTTCCGAACCGGTAAAAAAAGAAAAAAGCACTGATAATCCAATCAGGACAAACAAAGCAATAATAAAACTCCGAAAAAAACGGTTCAAAACCTTCATAGCATAAACATTGTACAGGAACCGGAAATGAAAAGCAATAATCAGATATTCTCAACCAACTCGGCTCTTTCGCAAACAACCTTTAAATCACCATTTGAGTTATTCAGTTTGCCCTCAATCAAAACAACATTATCTTCTTGCCAAAGAACCGGATTTTTTTCCAAGGTGCTGGGAAAAACCACCACCTCTATTCTGGTGTTTGAATAATCTTCCAGCTTGGAAAAAAGCATTGGCTTGCCGGTTTTAGTAATAATCCTCTGGCAGTTAGCAATCACCCCGCCAATCTTAATCCTTCTGCCATTAACGTATTTGCTGCTGGCAAGTTCTGCCAAGGGCGTAGTTAGCTTAGCCAACAGGTTTTTATACCCGGATAAAGGGTGTTCTGACAAATACAAACCCAAATATTCTTTTTCCCAGGTTAATTTTTCTTTTTTGGATGCTGGCGGCACCCGGGGCAGTTTAATCACCGATTTAGACATACCCGCGCCAAACAAACCAATCTGGTTGTGGTTGTTGTTTCGGCTCAAAGCAGTAGCAAACCTCAAAGTCTCTTCCAGGCCGGCTAAAAGCTGGGCCCGGTCAGCAAACTCATCCAAAGCGCCGGCTTTTATCAAGCTCTCCATAGTTTTCTTATTAATTATGTTCTTCGGCATCCGCTCAACAAAGTTCGTCAAAGATAAATATGGCCCGTTCTGCTTTCGATCTTCCTGAATAATTTCAGTCACGCCCACACCAACGCCTTTGATTGCCGCTAAGCTGAAAATAATATCTCCGGTTTCCGGCACAACGCCAAACTCAACAAACGATTCGTTAATGCTCGGCGGGGTCACTTTAATGCCCAAGCGATAACACTCGTTAATTTCATTGGCAACCCGATCCAGATTGCCAAAATCAGAGGTCAAAAGCGCGGCCATAAAAGCGCTCGGATAATGGGCTTTTAAATAAGCGGTTTTATAAACAATCCTGGCATAACAAGCCGAATGAGCCCGATTAAAGCCATAACGGGCAAACGGCTCAATAAAATCCCAAACTCTTTGGGCTAAGTCTTTGGAAACCTTTGAAGTTTTAACCGCGCCGCTAATAAATTTGTCCTTTTGCTCATTAAGCAGACTCTTAATCTTCTTGCCCACCGCTTTTCTCAAGTAATCCGCTTCAGCATAACTAAAACCGGCAAAAGATCGGGCAATCTCCAACACCTGATCTTGAGTAACAATCACTCCATAGGTTCGTTCAAGAATCGGTTTTAAGCCCGGATGAAGATACTTAACTTGTTTTTTCCCGTGCTTAGCGGCAATAAAATCAGGAATTGAATCCATTGGCCCGGGACGATACAAAGCAATCATAGACAAAATATCCTCAAACACTGTTGGCTTAAGCTCGCGCAGATAGCGCTGCATTCCCGAAGACTCTACTTGAAAGACGCCAATGGTTTCGCCCCGGGAAAGCAACTCATAAGCTTTTTTGTCGCCCTCGGGAATTTTGTCCGGATCAAAATCAGGATTGTAAATTTTCTTAACGATTCTTGAAGCGTTTTTAATTGTGGTCAGGTTTGCCAAACCCAAAATATCTATCTTAACCAAGCCAACATCCTCAATCGCATACATATCATACTGGGTACAGATATTGCTGTCTCCACGGGCGGCATTTTGAAGCGGACAGTAATCAGTAATCTCTCCCGGAGCGATGACAATTCCTGCCGCATGAGTTGAGGCGTGACGAACCACGCCTTCAAAACGTTTGGCCAAATCCATTACCTGGCGGGCATCGGGATTAGTCTCGTAAAGATCTTTCAACTCCCGGGACGAAGCTAAAGCTTCTTCAATTTTAGAATCAAACGGAATCAACTTGGAGATCTGGTCGCCTAAACTATAAGGATGGCCCAAAGCCCGGGCGACATCGCGAACTGCCAACCTGGCTTTCATTACCCCAAAAGTCAGGATCTGGGCGACCTGATTCTTGCCGTATTTTTCCTCAATATAATGAATTACTTCTTGGCGCCGGTTGTCCTGAAAATCCAGATCAATATCCGGGAACATCTTTCTTTCCGGGTTTAAAAATCGTTCAAAAATTATTTTATGCTCAATCGGATCAACATCAGTAATCTTTAGCGCATAAGCAACGATTGAACCGGCCACCGAGCCTCGGCCCGGACCAACAAAGATGCTGTTATCTTTTGCCCAGTTAACAAAGTCCTGAACAATCAGAAAATAATCAGCAAAGCCCTTGTCTATAATAATGCCCAGTTCATACTCTGCTCTTTGCTTTATCTCCTTGGTTATTTCCGGATAGCGGTCTTTTAACCCCTGATTAACTAAAGCCCTTAAATAAGATTTAGGATCTTCGCCTTGAGGTACAGGAAAAACCGGCATAACCGGTTCTCCTAAATTAATTTCTAAATTGCATTTTTCTGCCAACTCAACCGTGTTCTCAAAAGCGGAAATCATTTCCGGATCATCTTTAATATCCTGCCAAATTACTTCTGGGTCTTTAATCGAAAAATCTGCCTCTTTCATTGACATCCTTTCTTCATCATCTATCTTTGAGCCGGTCTGGATTGACAAAAATACATCATGGGCATCGCGGTCCTCCGGACGGGGATAGTGCGAATCGCAGGTCAAAATCATTTTCAAGCCAAATTCTTTGGCAATCTTTTTCACCTCTTCGTTAACAATCTGCTGTTCCTTTATCTCCGGATGGTGCTGGACCTCTAAATAAAAATTCTCTTGGCCAAAAATATCTAAATATTCTTGAACCAATTTTCTTGCTTTTTCTTTTTTGTTATTCAAAATTGCTCGGGAAATTTCTCCGGTCAAACAGCCAGAAGTGCCGATCAACCCTTCATGATACTGGCGCAAGACATTTTTATCAATTCTCGGTTTATAATAAAAACCCTCCAGGTGGCCGATTGAAACCAGCTTCATTAAATTCTTATACCCGATTTGATTTTTAGCAAAAGCAAGCAAATGAAAATAACCGCTATCAAGCTGCGGCTCTTTGTCATGCAGAGTTCTTTTAGCTAAATAAAGTTCGCAACCAACAATCGGCTTGATTCCGGCTGCAGTTGCTTTTTTATAGAATTCAACCACGCCATACATCACGCCATGGTCAGTCAAGCCAATCGCGTCCATCTTCAATTCTTTTGCCCGGTTAACAATCTCATTGATTTTTGACAAACCATCAAGCAACGAGTAGTGTGAATGAAGATGAAGATGGACAAATTTCATAGCCAATTAAAAAATTAATCGCAGTTAAAGAATTGAGGCAAGCCTCTGGGGTCTTAACTGCTATTGCTTTTATGACCTATCCAAATTTTAAACAGGAAAGCAAGTTTTTTCAACTGGATAAAAAACCCATTATTGCTCTGGATGAAGCCGGCCGAGGCGCTTTGGCCGGTCCGGTGGTAGTTGCCGGTGTCTATTTTAAAAAAACCGCCAAAAAACCGCTTCAACCGCCGATCAAAATCAAAGACTCTAAACAGCTAACTCCAAATCAAAGAAAAATTTTATCTTCATGGTTAAAAAAACAAAAAAATCTTGAATTCCGAGTCTCGCTTTGCCAAGCAAAGACGGTTGACAAGCTTAATATCCGCCGAGCAACTTTATTGGCAATGAAACAAACAATAAAAAAGTTTAGGAAAAAGAAATTTATTGTTTTTGTTGACGGCAAAGATAAAGTTCCCGGAATTAAACAAAATCAATATGCTTTTGTCAAAGGCGATGAAAAGATTTTTTCTTTAGCCTGCGCTTCAATTATTGCTAAAGTTTATCGGGATAAACTAATGACAAGATTGGCAAAAAAATATCCCCAATATAATTTTGAGGTTCATAAGGGCTATGGCACCAAAAAACATTTTCAAAAAATAAAAAAACACGGCCCATCACCGATTCACCGAAAAAGTTTTTTGCGAAAAAATCTAAAATTTTAACTCGCTTTGGAATTACTTTGGTGCCGCAGGAGGGAATCGAACCCCCTACACGATGCTCTTCCTAGCCTTTGTTTTTATATAAAAACCAAAGAAAGGGACTATCTCATCACCCCGATAAGGGGTGCCAGGTCCTAAATGCAGAATTATTGTTGGAACTCATCTGCTAGTCTCTACACCTTCCTCGCTACCAATGTCCTGCGAGGCTTGGCTCGGGATTATTCTATTAACCAGAACTTCCCCCGAATTCACCCGGTTTTCATTTCCGCATTACTGCGAAACGGCCCGAAGAGATTAGGCATCTGCTCTACCAATGAGCTACTGCGGCTTAAAATTTATTTTAAAGATTTTCCCAAATAAATCAAGTTAAAAAGTCTTGTCCATATTTAACAAATTTTATATAATTGAACTAAAGGTAGTAGGTAGTATAATTTAAATTATAAATACTATGAGAAAAGACAAAAGTAAAGCATTACAATTAAGAAAAATGGGGAGAAGTTATAATGAGATACATAAACTTCTGAAAATTCCTAAAAGCACTCTTTCTGGCTGGTTTCATAATTTAAATCTTCCGCTAAGAGCAAAGTCGCGATTGGGAAAACGGATAAAAGAAAAATCGTTAAAGGGGCTGCTTAAAAAAAGCAAAGAACAGACGAAAAAGGCTCAAGAAAGAATGAAACAAACAAGAAAATTAGCTAAGAGCAGCATTTCAAAATTGAGCCAAAAAGATCTCAAATTGATTGGGGCTTCCCTTTATTGGGCAGAAGGATATAAACGCCCGATTATCCGCAACAATAAAGAAATTACCTCTCATCCTGTTGCTTTAACAAACCTTTAACAAACAGCGACCCAAAACTTATTAAAATATTCCTCCGTTTTTTAATTGAGATCTGTCAAGTACAAGAAAAAAATATCAAAATAGATATAAGAATGTATAAACATATGAGGAGAGAAAAAACTATTTCTTTTTGGCAAGAAATTACTGGTCTCCCCAAAAATCGTTTCGGAAAAATTTATTTAGGTATCAGCAAATCTAGCTCTAATAAACGACCATTTAATCGACTCCCTTATGGAACAGTCATGATAAGAGTTAACAATACAAACTTATTCCACAACATAATGGGGTGGGTTGAAGGCATAAAAGAAAAAACTTAATCTTACTCCAAATGCACTCGTTGCCTGAAATTTTCCAATTCTTGTTTTAACCGAGGGTATTTTTCTAATCTAGGTGAACCCTGCAAAACTGCTTCGGCTTGTTCCCGGGCTAAAAGCACTAAAGAAAAATCCTTCAGCGCCTTGGTGGCTAAATCTGGAATGCCTGATTGCCGAACGCCAAAAAACTGGCCCGGACCGCGGAGCTTTAAATCCTGTTCTGCTAATTTAAAGCCGTCAAAAATCTTTGAAAAAGCCGATAACCGTTGGCGAGCAGCTTTAGATTCTGATTCAGTCAAAAGAAAACAATATGATTGCTTTTCCCCCCGGCCAACCCGGCCCCGAAACTGATGGAGTTGAGCCAAACCAAAATAATCCGCGCCCTCAATCACCATTATCGTCGCATTCGGAACATCAATCCCAACCTCAATTACTGAAGTGGAAACTAAAATATCAACCTCCTTGCCGCTGAATTTTTTCATTACCAGCTCTTTTTCTCGAGACTTAAGCTTGCCATGCAAAATATCCAGCTTCAAATCAGGGAATATCTCCTTTGAAAGCTTTTCATATTCCTCTTTAACTGCTTTAGTATCTAACCTTAAATATTTTTCATAGCTAAATTCCTGATCTTCGGGTTTTTCAATCCTGGGACAGATAATAAAAACTTGTTCGCCGGCCTTAACCTTTTCTCTGATAAATTGATACATCTGCTCCCTCTGTTTCTGGGAAATAATTTTAGTGATAATTTTTTTCCTGCCCTTGGGCAGTTCAGCAATAAAACTGACATCTAAATCACCCCAGAGTCCCAAAGCTAAGGTCCGAGGGATCGGCGTTGCGGTCATCGTCAATAAATGAGGAATTAGGAATGGCGAATTATGAATTATGCTTTTATTGTGTTCATTATTCTTAATTCTTGATTCATTATTCACTAAAAGCTGCTGCCTTTGCCTAACGCCGAACCGATGCTGTTCATCAACCACCACTAAACCTAGATTGACAAAATCAACATCTTTCTGAATCAAAGCTTGAGTGCCAATCACTAACACCGGCTTAGCTTCTTGAATTATTTTTTTTAAAGCTGATTTTTTCAGTTCGCCTTCTAATTCTCCGGAAACAATCCTCGCTTCTTTAGAAATCAAAAGACAGATGTCAATTCCAAAATCTTTTAACAGTTTGCCGGCAGTTTGAAAATGCTGATAAGACAAAATCTCGGTCGGCACCATAAACACGCCTTGAAATCCAGCTTTAACCGCGCAAGCCAAGCTGATTAAAGCAACAATGGTTTTGCCTGAACCAACATCTCCGTTCAAAAGCCGATTCATTGGATATTTCCTTGCCAGATCTCGGATTATTCGCCACAAGGCTTTTTTCTGCGATTCGGTTAACTCAAAACTTAAGGTTTTTAAAATCTGCTTAACAAAATCTATGTCAATCGGAATTTGCGGCGCTTTTAATAAAGCGTTTTTCTGCCTTAACTCTAAAAGCAATAGCTGGGTCAAAAAGATCTCCTCAAAAACAAAACGTTTTTTTGCTTGTTCGGCCAATTCTAAAGAATCTGGGAAATGAGCCTGTTTAATCGCCTTTTTATAATCCATCAGCCCGGCATTTTTCAGAACCGGTTCGGGCAAAAATTCAGGCAGTTTTTTTGCTTTTTCCATCAACGGCTTAATCAAAAACCTGATTCCCCGCGAAGTCAGACCTCTTGTTTCCGGATAAACCGGGATCAACCCGGCGGTATGTTTTAGTTGAGAAAAATCTATCTCTTCTTCTGAAACCGAAGCCGGCGCTGACCGGTAAATCACTTCATAAACCGGATTATTAAAAAATAATTTATTATCTTTTTTCTGAACCTTGCCTGACACAATCACAATCGCGCCTTCAGGAATCGTTCTTTTCAAATACGGCTGGCCAAACCAAACAATATCAATTGTGCCGGTTTTATCATATAAAACCGCTTCAGTAATAAACAATCTTTTCCGAAACGCTTTCCGGGTGCTGATTTTTTCTATCTTGCCCAAAGCCGAACAAATGCCTTCGGTTTTTATCTCGCTGATTTTTTTCAAATCCGAATAGTCTTCATACCGAACCGGAAAATGCCAAAGCAAGTCTCGGATTGTTTTTATCCCTAACTTGGTTAAACGCTTAAGATAATAAGGCCCAATGCCTTTTAACTCTTCAACCGAAATAGTAAAAAAATCTGAGTCCATCAGTTTTTATCATAACAGGTTTTGGAAGAATTTGATTGGCAGGACAAAAATTTAAGCTATGGTTTCAATCTTAAACTTTTTATTATTTGGTAAAATTACCCCTTCGCCAATTCTTTTGCCTAACAGCATTTTGCCCAATTCAGACTCAACAGAGACAGTATAAATTTCCTGTTTGTATAATCCCATTTTAATCCCGCCGCTGTTTTCTGGGACTAAGAAAAAATACTTTTTCTCGCTGTTGTTGACTAAACCAACAAGCGAACCGATCTGAACAATCTCGTTTAAATTACTCTCAAACTTTTCAAAAAAACTGATTGCCTTGCCAAGATTGGCTAACTCTGTCCGAATTTGATTGCCCATTAAATTAAACTCCACCCGAGAAGAATCAGACCAAGATTCCATGCTTTTTGGCGCTTCTTTAGCAGATTGAGAAAGCCCTTCAGCAACTTTAATCAGCTCAAGCTTTCTTTTCTTAAGCTCTTCCAAAACCAAAGCAATGATTTTTTGTTTGTCAAAATCTGCCATCGTATTGTAATGAAATAGGTGTAAATAACAGGCAAGCCAAACCTTTCTTTTCCCAACTGGCGGTGGGGGTGGGATTCGAACCCACGGTGCCATTTCTGACACAGCAGTTTTCAAGACTGCCCGATTAAACCGCTCTCGCACCCCACCTAAATTTTAATTTTTCTAGCTTAAAATTATACCAAGTTTAGTGCCCCCAGGAAGAATCGAACTTCCATCGCAAGATCCGCAATCTTGTATTCTATCCATTAAACTATGGGGGCAAAATAAACTGCTTTATTTTACCCGCCATATTTTCAAAGAAAATACGGCACAGGATTTGTATTTTTTGCCCATTCCGCCGCACCCGCCGCAACCAAACCGCAAAAGTAATATTTACAGAAATGTCTGCTCAATCAAGTCAAATAAACTCAACTTGTGTTCTGATTGGGGCACGTATTCATTAATCAGCAACCGAAGCTCCTCTAATCTTTCTCTGGGAATTGGCAAACGAAGTTCTCTGTCTCGATGCCCAGGAAAGTGCAGAATAAAAAACCGATCTTTTTTAGTCGCGTAAGGCGCCACCCAGAACCGGTCTGACTCAATAAACCGATAAAGTTTGTCATTAACCCAAACCCCTGAATCAGTAATGATAAATTTGTAGTTTTTCGGCCGATAATCTAATAAAGAATAAATTAAAAACAAGCTGATAAGAATAATAAAAACAAACAGGTAATTAGAGTAATAAATCGCCCAGAAAACCAAAAAAAATCCAACCGCCAAAGCGCCGAACCAATAGTTTTTCAGTTTTTTAATATTTCTGAATTCAGGCGCTTTCCATTCGGCCAAAATTTTCTCCCCGTTATGAAGTTTTTGTGAAACTTTTTTTATCATAATGTTTTTTTCTTGGCTAGCGGAGGAGGTGGGATTCGAACCCACGCGAGCCTTTCGACTCAAGGGTTTAGCAAACCCTCGCAATGGACCAACTATGCGACTCCTCCCCGAAAATCTAACTTTATGTAAATGCTTCTCATTATGAGAATCAACAATTCTAAAATAATCGGGCACTTTTTCTTGACTCTCTATTCTAACATTTTTGCCGCTAGTGGCAAATCTTTTCGCAAAACTTTTAAAAATCTGTTAAAATAAACAAGCAGCCCATTGGCTGCTTGTTAAATTAAACCAAGATGACTGAAAAAAGTGCTGAAAACTTGATTCCGCGGCCCGCCAAAGGCGAGACTCGACCCAGTTTAATGGGGCGGCCGCCGGTAGTTGTCGTTATGGGCCATGTTGACCATGGCAAGACTTCGCTTTTGGATTATATCCGTATTCATGGTGGTCAAAAAGCCGCCCGCCCAGTCGCGGGGCGGGAAGCTGGCGGAATCACTCAGCATGTCGGCGCTTACGAAATAGAACATTCTTTAACAAAGTCAAAACAAACCGCAAAGATCACTTTTATTGATACTCCGGGACACGAAGCGTTCTCTAAAATCAGAGAAAGAGGCGCCAAGGTTGCTGACATTGCTGTCTTGGTTATTGCCGCAGAAGAAAGCATTAAGCCCCAAACTAAAGAAGCCTTGTCTTATATTCAGAAAGAAAATCTGCCTTTTATTGTTGCGATTAGCAAGATTGATCTGCCCCAAGCCAATCCGGATAAAGTTAAACAAGATTTAGCTGAATTAGAAGTTTTTGTTGAAGACTGGGGCGGGAAAATCCCTTGCGTCCAAGTTTCAGCCAAAACCGGCCAGGGCATTGATGAATTGTTAGAAATGATTCTTCTGGTAGCTGAATTAGAAGACTTAAAAGCAAGCCCTGATGCCGAACCAGAAGGCGTGATCATTGAATCCTCGCTTGACCCTAATCGCGGTATTATTGCCACCGCAATTATTCTTAATGGCACCCTTGAACAAGGCAAAACCATTTATACTGCTTCGGCAGAGGCAAAGATAAAAAGCTTGGAAAACTTTCTTGGCCAAAGAGAAAAATCTTTAAGTTTTTCTTCGCCGGCAATTATCACCGGCTGGGACAATCAACCTAAAGTTGGAGAAAAATTTTCTGCTCGCCCCCTTGTTGCTCAAGCAATTGAAAAAGAAACAAAATCCAGCGTTGATTCATCGCCAGAAACCGCGGTCGCAGATAAGACAAAAAACATTTTCTTGATTCTCAAAGCTGATGTCACCGGCTCTTTAGAGGCATTAGAAACGATAATCAGGCAGATTTTTCAAGAAACAAACTTTGCTCCAATAATCATAGAAAAATCAGTTGGGCCAATCACCTTAACTGACATCAAAACCGCAGAAACAACCAAATCAATTATTGTTGGTTTTAGGTCCAGCCCGGATCAGGAACTGGGAAATTATTTAAAAGACAGGCAAATTGCTATCTTCCAAAGCCAGATTATTTACGAGCTAATGGAAAAGCTAACTGAATACCTAGATGAATTGGCTAAACCGACTGAAGCAAAAATTTCTGGCAAACTAAAGATTTTGGAAATTTTTTCTGAAAAAGACAAAAAAAACCGGCAAGTAATCGGCGGCCAGCTTTTTGAAGGCAAAGCAAAGAAAAATCAAAAATTCTATTTAATCAAACCAGATCAGCCAGATCAAGAAAGAACCGAAGCCGGAAAAATCTTAAGCATCAAGAAAAACAAGCAGGAATTGGATTCAGCTGAAGCTGTGGTGGAGATTGGTTTACAAACCGAATCTCTGGCTGAATTTGCCAAGGGAGATATCTTAGAGTTTAAAGCTTAACCAAGTATTAAGTATTTGGGAGAATGAAAAACAGGGTTCCCAGATTAGAGGAGTTAATTCTTAGAGAGCTGGGCCAGATAATCCAGCGCGAATTTGAACACTCTTCAAAAGACTTCGTCTCTATTACTCGAGTCCATTTAGGCAAAGACTTAACCCGGGCTACCATTTTTGTTTCTGTTTTCCCGGAACAAGATCAAGAAGAGATTATTAAAAACTTAAATCAATCAAGCGGGTTTTTGGGCTCTTTTCTTTCTAAGCGAATGAGGGCCTATAACTTGCCCAAACTTTATTTCAAATACGACCCAAGCGTTTCCAATGAAGCCAAAGTTTATGATTTAATTGAAAAAAATAAAGAGAAAAAGTAGAATAAACCCAGGGCCTAGTGGCGAAGAGGTAACGCGACTGTCTGCAAAACAGTTATGCGCCGGTTCGAATCCGGCCTAGGCCTCAAAAATTAACTAACAACTTGCGGCTAAAAATTAAAATGAAGTTTCCGCCAAAATCAAAAACAAAATATATTTTTGACAATGCTCAAGATAAAAGAATTTTTCAGAAACTGATGAAATTTTCCAAGAAAAAGTTAAACCGTGAACAAAAAGATCTAATCAAAATGATGTTTTCTCAGCTTGAAGATGATTGGAGGACGCCTCTTGAAAAATTTATTGATAAATTATTAAAATAATTCATTCGCTCGGGTGATAAAACTAAAGAAGATGCAAAACTGCCATTAGATTAATGGGAAAACACATAAAAAAATATTGACGATGTGTTTACCATTTATTACAATCTATATATGGCAAAGGGACGTTCGTGGGAAGAAAAACAACTTCAGGAAGCAGTTAAAAAGAGTTTTAGTTATAGACAAACGCTGATTAAATTAGGGTTACGCCCCACGGGTGGAAATTATCACCAAATTAAAAAATATATCAAAGAATTAAAGGCAGATACCACACATTTCAAAGGAAAGGGATGGAATCTGGGACTTCGGGGTATCGGCAAGCCGCGAATTCCAACCAAAAAAATATTAGTCAAAAACAGTTCTTTTCAAACTTATAAAGTAAAACAGAGACTTTTCAAAGAAGGATTAAAACCTCAATACTGTGAAGAATGTGGTTGGGCCGAAAAAACACTTGATGGATATCTGCCGCTCGAACTTGACCATATTAACGGAGACAGAACCGATAACAGAATCAAAAATTTAAGAATCCTTTGCCCCAATTGTCATAGTTTGAAACCAACTTATAGAGCAAGAAAAAATAAAAAGAAACCTGGGTGAGTGGCGGAATCGGTATACGCGCAGCACTTAAAATGCTGTGCCGCGAGGCTTGAGGGTTCGAGTCCCTCCTCACCCACACCAACAAACAGCCTCGGCTATTCAGCCGAGGCTGTTTGTTTTAAGCGGCTTAAATTAAGATTAAATCTGCCCTAGTTCTAGTTCATCTATCTCTTCAAAGAAGATTTCTGAATCAATTTTTCCCAAGGGAGTGATGGAAAAATGCTTTATTAGCAAACCCGAAGATTTAGCTAGTTTAATCTCTTGTTTCACACCTTCAGTAATCTGTCCAAAAACCCAAAGCTCGTCAGAAATTTTAACCAGGTCATTATTTGCCTCAATCAATCTCTGCCTTTCCACACTGTCAAGTAAAAAATAAGAAAACATCATAAAAGCGCAAACCGGAGTAGCGCCTTGTTCTAGAATAAATCCCGTTAGAAGATCTCTGATTAAACTTAATGTTCTTCATTTTTTAATCATCTTTTAACGGGATGAACTTAACAGTATGCTCCCGAAGATAAAAATTATCCCGAGCCATCGCGGCAAAGATAATTTTGTTTGATTTTGACATAATTTAATAAAATTAAAGAAGGCCGTCCCGTCCTTTTTGCGAAAGGACGGGACAAATTGTTATTCGCCGTCGCCCGGCTCGGGCGGCGGCATAGGGAGAGGATCCGGGGGTGCCGGTCCCGGATCCGGACCCAGTATTAAATAAAAACAACAGGTTTTTATTTTTTTCATTTCTTCCTCCGCTGGTCCTTTAAAATTTACCCATCTCCTTCTCCTTTAAGAAGATGAGCAGAAGACCAGCGCTTAAATTAAAAAGATTTTTAATCTAAGCGCCAGTCCCCTATTTTTTAATTTAATTTTCAAAGAACTAAAAACCTCCCGGTTTGAGCTGGGAGGTTTTAAATTAATTTTATTAGAAATTAGTTAATTGGTAATTGGAAATTTTTCTAATAAACCCCCCAGCTTTTGAATAGTGACAAAAAGAATAATAGCCAAAATCACCATTCCCAAGTTAAGAAGGGCTAAATTTTGATTGTATTTATGCAGTTTTGCGGTTAAATAAAGCATTTTCTGCTATGAAATGAATTCTATCAAGAACTAAAAGATTGTCAACTATAGCTATAATTGTTAAACTCAAAGATAACAAATCAACTCTAGTCTTGACAAAAAATTTTTATTCTTTATTATTAAAAAACAATGGTTAAGAACAAATTAGTAATTTCCCTTGGGGGCTCTCTTGTTGTTCCAAATGGAATTGATATTGCTTTTTTAAAAAAATTCAATAGATTTATTCGCAAAAAACTGGCTGAAAATAAAAACAGCCAGTTTTTTATTGTTGTTGGCGGAGGTCAAATTGCCAGACATTATCGCGATGCGGGTAAAAAAGTTTTAAGCCACCGGCTAACTTATGATGATTTAGACTGGCTTGGGATTCATGCGACCAGGTTAAATGCTCACTTAATCAGAACGATTTTCCGAGATATTGCTCATCCTTATGTTTTAAAACATTATGAAATCATCAGAAAAGCCAAAGAAAAAGTTGTTGTCTGCGCTGGCTGGAAACCCGGTTGGTCAACTGATTACTGTGCTGTTTTGGTTTGCCAAGATTATGGCATCAAAACAATCCTGAATTTAACTAATATCTCCCAAGTCTATACTCAAGACCCCAAAAAGAGCTCAAAAGCAAAATCAATTAACAAAATCTCTTGGAAAGAATATAGAAAACTTATTGGCAATAAATGGACTCCGGGAATGAATCTGCCGTTTGACCCAGTTGCCAGCAAAGCCGCAGAAAAACAAAGGTTAAAAGTAGTAATTTTAAACGGCAGAGATTTTGCTAATTTAAATAAATACTTTAAAAACCAAAAGTTTCTCGGAACTGTTATCCAATAACAAAACTGCTGACAGTTTTAATTAAGCCGCTTGTCTTTTAATTTCTGCGCCAACCTGCCGCAAGCGCTTGTCAATTTTTTCAAAACCCCGGTCAATTACTTGAGCATCTGAAATTGTTGTTTCCCCTTCAGCCACCAAACCAGCAATAATTGCAGTCATCCCGGCCCGAATATCCAAACTTTTTAACTCCGCGCCCTGAAGCGGAGTTGGCCCGATAATCAAAGCCCGGTGCGGATCTAAAATTACTCCATTAGCGCCCATCTTTACCAATTCATTAATATAGCCCAATCGGCCTTCATACATCCATTCTTGAATCATTGACACGCCCTGAGCTTGGGTGGCCAGAACTGCCAAAGGAGGAATCTGGTCAGACATCAACTTCGGATATAAACCGCACTGATATTTAGCCGCTTGGTAAACCCGGGTTGGTTTTTTAATTGCCAAAAAATCTCTGCCCAGCTCAAAATTAACTCCAATTTCTTCAAGCTTTAATAAACCAGCATCAATAAAATCAGGATTGATATTTCTTAAGGCTATTTCTGAACGAGTTGCTCCGGCCAAAGCGGCCAGATTCATTGTCTCATCTGAATCAGGGATAAGCTGGTGTTCTAAATTAAAATTTAAGTCTTTACCAGCCAATCCTTGAATCCTTAAAATATGACTGCCAATGCCTTGAATCTTTACGCCTAGTTTTCCCAGAAAAAAACACAGATCCTGAACATGGGGTTCAGTCGCGGCTAATTTAATTATGGTTTCGCCTCGAGCAAAAGCCGCGGCCATAATTAAATTTTCTGTCGCGGTAACCGAGATCTCTTTCAAAACAATTTTGGAACCAACCAAGCCTTTAGGAGCTGAAAGCTTAATTAAGCTATCTTCTTTTTCCAAAATCGCGCCGAGTTTAACAAAGCCGTCAAAATGCGCATCTAAAGGCCTGGCACCAATTAAATCGCCGCCAGGTAAAGGAATCTTTATCTTCCCAAACTTTGATAAAACTGGCCCAACTAATAAAATCGAGCCTCTTAATTTTCTAAATAACTCATTAGCTAGCTCAGATTCTTTTGGCTCAAAATTGCTATTATTGATCTTGATTTCGCGCTGATTCTCTTTAAGAACTATCTCCGCGCCCCAAAACTTTAAGATCTCAACTAAAGTTAAGGCGTCTTTGATAAAAGGCACATTTGTTAACTTAGTTGTTCCAGAATTTAAAACTGTTGCCGCCAGAATCGGCAAACAAGCATTTTTTGAACCCGAAACAAGAATCTCTCCTGATAAAGATTTGCCGCCTTTAATCTTAAAAATTTCCATTTAACTTAATAAAAATTTATCCAGGAAGAAGATAATTAAACCCAAGCTGGCCATAATGCCGGAAACAATCCAAAACCGCATCGTAATCTGAGGTTCAAGCCAGCCCTTAGCCTCAAAATGATGATGAATCGGCGCCGAAATAAAAATCTTTTTCTTGAAAAACTTTTTTGAGCTTAATTGGATAATATCAGACAAAGATTCAACCACTAAAATAAAGCCGAAAAATGGTAAAAGGAAAGCGGTGTTGGTCAATAAAGCAATAATCGCAATTGCCACTCCCAAAGACATTGCGCCGGTATCGCCCATAAAGAACCGAGCCGGATAAATATTAAACCACAAAAATGCCACTAAGCCGCCAATCAAACTGCCAACAAACATTGCTAATTCATATTTTTGATTAGCAAAAGCAACGATTGCCAGACAGGAGAGAGTAATTAAAGCCACTCCTTCTGCCAAACCATCCAAACCATTAGTCAGGTCAAGAGAAAAAGAAGTTGCCATCACTACTAAAATAAAAAAGGCCGCATAAGCCAAGACTCCGACTGCCACCTCGCCCAAAAACGGAACATACAAGCTGTCCCATTCTAATTTAGCGGCAAACCACCAGGCGCCGGCTAAAGCAACAAAAAAGAAAATCGCCAGTCTTTCTCTTAAAGAAAAACCGTTCTTGCCCCGGAACTTAACTATTCCAGCAATATCATCTGCGGCGCCAGCCAAAGCAGCCAAAACCATTCCTGCCAAAGGCAGATAAGTCTGGGGCCGGCTTAAAAAAGACAGCTGTCCCCAAAACCCGTCGAAAAAGAAAGAGAGCAGAAATAAAGCAAAGATAACAATTACTACGGTTCCCCAGATAATTATTCCGGCCATTACTGGCGTGCCTTCTTTTGAAGCATGTAGTTGGCTGAAGATCGGCGCGTTTTCTTTGATAATTCTTTTTCGGCTGTTCAATCTTTTAATCAACTTCTCTACCGGAGAAACTAAAATCATGCCAACGCCAAAAGAAAACACGGCAATAACAATAAATCTTAAACCTTGAATAATTAATTCCATTTTAACTGATTACTTGAATCTAATTAATGTTATCAGACTTCAGTTGCCAGTACCAACTGATTAAAGCCGAGCTGTCGCCAAACCTGTCTTCTGACCCCAAAACCACGCTGACTAAAGTTTTTTGATTATAATCAAAAACCACTAACAAGCTGCCCAGGGCTTCGGGAGTAAAACCGGTTTTGGAACCAACCAGCCCGGGGATTTTACCTATCAAAACATTGGTGTTCTTTATTTCAAAGGTTTTCTTATTCGGACTGACAATGGTCAGTTCATTAATCTTTGAAATAGAAAAAATTTCCGGATAGGAGCTTAAAATCTCTTTAGCTAAGATTCGCAAATCTGAAGCTGTCGAGATATTATTTTCTAAACCGGCAGAATCATAAAAAAGAGTGTTTTCCATTCCTAAAAACCGGGCCTTTTGGTTCATTCTTAAAACAAATGAAGATTCATCTCCGGCAACTGTCTTAGCCAAAACAAAAGCGGCCACATTATCTGAACGAATCAGCATTAAATGCAAAAGTTCGTCAAAACTGAAGTTATCTCCGGGCTTTAAATCTGTATAGGAGTTCTCTATTTTTAAATCATCATCCAAAATAAAAAATCGGTCATCTCGCTGACCGGAAAAATTTTCCAAAACCACCAAGGCAGTCATCAGCTTAGTCAAAGAAGCAATCGGCAGTTTTTCTTCAGAATTTTTTTCAAAAACAGACTGGCTGGCATTTAAGTCAAAAAGTAAACCGGCTTTAGCTTTTAAATCCGGTCTAGCTAAAACCTCACCCGGGGCCGGAGAAAATTTAACCGGCAGATAAGTAGTTTTAGGATAATCTTCTAATTCTGAACTAACTGCCGGGCTAACCGCTTCTTGGCTGGAAAAATTTCTAAAACTAAAATATAAAATTCCTGCCAGAAAAAAGACAATTAAAAAACCAAGTCCCAAGAAATAATAAAAACTATTCTGCTTCATGCTTTTGATTTTCTTGCTCTCTAATTATCAGCTCGGTCATTTTTTGATTAAGTTTATCAAAATCAGGCAGGCGCTTGGGATTGCTAACGCCTAAAAACTTTAATAGCTCAAAACTCGGCCGGTATAAAAAAGCCAATCGGTTTTTCGGGTTAATCTCTCGTTCAATCAAACCACGGATTAGAAGCATTCTTAAAATATAGGTTGAGTTAACCCCGCGGATAAAATCTATCTCGGCCCGAGAAATTGGACTGCGATACAAAATTATGGTCAGAACCTCTAAACTGGCCGGGGTCAACTCTTCTTGGAAATCCTGTCTTAACAGCTCTGCTAAAACCGGATAATGCTCTGGTTTGGTTCCGAGCTGAATTTGATCTCCGTTTCTGATAAGATAAACCCCCCGATCTGGATTCTGGTTTAATTCTGTTTCTAATTGATCAAGCAATTGTTCAATCTGGTCCCCGGGGAGAAACAAAACTTGAGCAATTTTTTTGATTGCCAATGGTTCGCCATAAGCAAAAAGCATTGCTTCCAAAACCGCCCTGATTCCCTGCTCTTTTTCAACTTCCATTATGATTAAGCTTGCTTATTTTAATTTCCTTAAACCGGGTTTTCTGCTCCAAAAAAACAATCTTCTGGCGAAAAAGAAAAAGCAAAGCCAAGAAATTAATAATTAAGTCAATTTTCTTTGGCTGCCCGGAAACTAAGCTATTAAAAGACAAAACTGCCTGATTTTCAACTTTTTTAAGAATCTGCTGAATCTTTTCTTCAACCGAAATCGCTTTTTCCAGATAACCGGTTTGTTTGGGCAGAATAAATTTTTCCAGCGAATTAAGCAAAGAAATGAACGCGGCTTCTAATTCATTGAGGTTTAATTCTTGGGGCGGGGAAAAACCGGCTTGCCTGCCTTGCCAAAGCTGACGGCTAAGAATTAGGTTTTTTGCCTGAAACAATTGATTGATTTTTTTTGTCTGCTCTTTATAACGCTGGTATTCTTTTAAAGCCAGTTCAAGCTCTTTTGCTTCTTGCTCTTCTTCCTCAGTCAAGTCCAGAAACGGCAAAAGCACTTTTGATTTAATTAGAAGCAACCGGGAAGCGACGACTAAAAAATCTGCCAGCTGAAACAATGGCAGGTTTTCAGACTCAACCAGATTCAGATACTGGTCAGTCACCTGGGCTAAAGATACCTGGGTAATATCAAGCTGATTCTGCTCAATCAGCTCCAAAAGCAATGATAGCGGCCCTTCAAATTTATCCAGCTTGAGCTGAATCATATTGAATCCTAATTAGACTAATCAAGCTCGACCAAGAAAAGTTCTGCCAAAGAGCTTTGAACATTTGATGGCCCTCGTGCTTATATTCAGCCAGGGAATCGCGCTGGCCATAGCTCCGCAAAGCCACAGTATCCCGAAGGTGCTCCATTGCTTCAAGCTGTTCCATCCAGAGCAGATCCAAAGTCCTCAAAAAAATGTTCTTGATTAGTTCTCCGGGAAGGGTTTTGTTTTTTATCTGGTGAAAGATTAGCGATTGGATTTCAGTCAAAGAAGCGGCTTTTAACAATTCGGCCTCGGTTTCCTCTGGCAATTGAGCTAATTGATTAAAATTGCTTACCTGTTCTTTTAATTCTCCGGAATGATTAAAGAAAAACTCACAACCTTGCCGAACCAAATCTTTTAATTCTTGATCCAGCTGCTCCTGATCAGCCAAAAGAATTGTTTTTCTTTTCCGATAAAACGCTTCTCTTTGTTTGTTCAGAACATCGTCATACTCTAAAATATGCTTTCTGATATCAAAGTTAAAGCCCTCAATTTTTTGCTGGGCTGAATTAATCGCTTTGGAAACAAACTCGTTTTCAATTGGCAGGTCATCAGGCAGATTAAGTTTCCGGATTAAACCCAAAATCCGATCAGAGCCAAACCGCCTCATCAGCTCGTCTTCTAAAGAAACAAAAAACTGGGACGAGCCCGAATCGCCTTGCCGGCCGGCCCGGCCGCGCAACTGGTCATCAATTCGCCTGGCTTCATGCCTCTCGGTGCCAATCACATGCAAACCGCCAAGTTGTTTAACCTGCTCTGCGGCAACTGGATCCGGAGGGTTGCCGCCCAAAATAATATCTACTCCTCGGCCGGCCATATTAGTCGCCACGGTCACCGCATTTTTTTCTCCGGCCTGGGCAATAACCTCGGCTTCTTTTTCATGATTTTTCGCGTTCAAAAGCGAGTGCTGAATCCCCTCTCTTTTTAAAAGTTTGGAAAGATACTCATTTTTCTCAATTGAGATTGTTCCGACTAAAAGCGGCTGGCCTTGCTGATACCGCTTTTTTATTTCTTCAACTAAAGCTTTAAGCTTGGCTTTTTCAGAAACAAAAATCTTGTCCGGCAGATCTCTCCGAATCATTGGTTTATTGGTTGGAATCGGTAAAGACTGAAGCTGATAAACTTTAGCGAACTCTTCAGCTGAACTTAAAGCGGTGCCGGTCATGCCTGATAAAACTGGATAAAGCCGAAAATAATTTTGGATCGTCACTGTTGCCATAGTCCGATTTTCTTCTTGAACTCTCAAATTTTCTTTTGCTTCCAGGGCTTGGTGCAAGCCGCCAGAATAACGCCGGCCATGCATCAACCGACCGGTAAACTCATCAACAATAATTATCTCTCCATCCTTAGCAACATAGTCCCTGTCCCGCTGAAACAGAAAATTGGCTTGCAAGGCTTCTTCTAAATGGTGGATTAAAACCAAGTTGTTTTCTTCGTAAATATCCCGGCCCAAAAGATTTTTCAGTTTTTCTGCCCCGGCCTCGGTGAGAAAAACCTTTTTCTTTTTCTCTTCCACCTCAACATCCTCGCTCGGCTTAAGCCGAGGAATAATTTTGGCAAATTCTTTATAAATCCTGGTCGCATCTTGATCCGGCGCCGAGATAATTAAAGGCGTTCTCGCTTCATCAATCAGAATGCTGTCAACCTCGTCAATAATAGCAAAATAAAGCGGACGCTGGACCAAATCCTTTTCCTGGTAAGCTAAATTGTCCCTGAGATAATCAAAACCAAACTGGTGGTTGGTTCCATAAACAATATCCGCCTGATAAGCGGTTTTTCTCTCCACCGGTTTTAAAAACTCGTGAAAGACTTTAAACCCGCCCAGCTTATCCCGTTCTTTATCTCCCAGCCCCTGCTTCCAATCAGGATCGTATAAAAACGCTTGTTCATGAACCAAACAGCCAACTGACAATCCCAAGAAATAATAAATCTGGCCCATCCAAACTGCATCGCGCTGAGCCAAATAATCATTTACGGTAACAATATGAACGCCCTTGCCGGTCAAGCCATGAAGATAAGCCGGCAAAGTTGCGGCCAAAGTTTTGCCTTCGCCGGTTTTCATCTCGGCAATTTTCCCCTGGCTCAAAACTATCCCGCCCAGGACCTGGACATCAAAATGCCGCTGGCCTAAAGTTCTTTTCGCCGCTTCTCTGACCAAAGTAAAAGCTTCGGGCAAAACCGCTCCCAAATCTTTTTCTTTCCCAGACTGAACCTGCCCCTTTAAAGTCAAGCTTTTCTGCTTGATCTCTTGATCAGAAAGAGAAGCTAAATCTTTTTCTTGCTGATTAACCAACTCAACCAAAGGCAATAATTTTTCAATTGCTTTTTGGTTAGCATCTTTAAAAAATTTTCTAAAAAATTTAAACACTTAGCCTTTGTCAGAAACAATTTTTTTCTTTGCTTGCCTCGCCCCTTTTCTAACCTTAGTTAATGATTTGTTTTTTTCAGTTTTGACCTGGCGAGCTATTTCTTCTTCGACAATATCAATCAAGGCGTAGATATCGCCGCCTTTCTCTTGGGTCCGAATAATTTTCTTCGGCAGATGCAGGTTCAGAACCAGCTCTAAAATCTTGCCTTCTCGCTGATGGGAAATTCTGGCAATGGAAACCTCAAACAAAAACTCGCCATCAAACCGAGAAAGAAGCTTTTCTGTTTTGCCAAGCTTCTTTTCTAAGTAATTTTCAATCGCCGGAGTCAGTTGAAAATCATTAGTAGAAAGCTGAAGTTTCATAATTAATCAAGTTTAACTCAAAATCTTTGTTTTGACAAACAAAAACCCCGCTTTGGCTTAAATTAAAAGCGGGGCTTTGTTTTCCTATCCCTGAATTATTTTCTTTTTTTAGCTGCGGCCTTTCTCTTTGGCGCCGCTTTTCTTTTGGGCGCTGCCTTTTTAGCCGCGGCTTTTCTTTTTTTTACTGCCATGGTTTTTAAAAAAATTTAATTGGCAAGCGTCGACCTTGAAAAAATTCAACACTTGCCAAAAGAACTTACAAAAAAATTAAAACAATCTTTTAATTTAATTTTAAGTAAATAAAATTTGTTTGGCAATTGTGGATAACTCAAAATCAAGAATTTTTTGAAAAATTCTTGATTTTAAATCTTCAATTATCAACTTTTAATTTTTAATCAAAACCCAATAAATAAAGTACTTAAAAAACTTTATTACTAAAACCAATCAACTGCACTTCTGGCTCCAATTCAACTCCAAATTTTTGGAAGACTTTTTTTCTTGCTAATTTTGCCAATTTAATCACGTCTTCGGCCTTAGCATCTTTAAAATTAATCAAATAATTGCCTTGATGATCAGCGATCTTTGCTCCGCCAAAGATTTTACCCAGCAAACCAACTTGCTCAATCAAAAAACCGGCTGCCACCTCCTGGCCGGAAAAGGCGCATTTAGGCAAGTTTTTTAAGGCTTTTTTGGCAAATTTGCCCTGGGAAACGTTTTTGAAAAAACTGCCCGCGCTTTTAAATTTATTTGGATAACGAATCTGGCGATAAGCCAAAATTGCCTGTCGGATATTCTCCAAAACCTTTCTGTTGCCCGGTTCCAATTCAAATAAACCTTGCCAGATAGCAAATTTAGTTCTCTTGAAAAAGCTGTCCCGATAGCTGAACTGACAATTAAGTTTAGAAAATTTTTTAAAATCTCTGCCATTAAAAACCTCTGCTTCAACTAAATAATCAGAGATTGATTTCCCATAAGCGCCGGCATTGCCGTAAATAGCGCCGCCAACTGTTCCGGGAATACCGGACAAATATTCCAAACCGCGGAGATTGTTTTCAACGCTTTTCTTAACTAGACTGTCTAAACCAAAACCAGCGCCAACTTTAATTTTGTTTTTAGAAATTTCAAAGTCTTGATTGGTAATCAGGATTACCGCAGCATTGATTGTTTTCTTATCATTAATCAATAAGTTGCTGCCTCCGCCTAAAATTAAAATTGGCAAACTCTCTTTTAAAGCCAACTCGCAGCCGGTGACTAAATTCTGTTTGGTTTTTGCCTGAATAAAAAATCTGGCTTTGCCGCCAATCTTAAAACTGGTATAAGGCTTTAGGGAAATATTTTTTTGAACCTTAAACATTAATCAGATTATCTTGGCAAAAAAACTCTTAATGCTATAATTATAGCAGTTTTCTCCGGCCTGGCCCCGGCTAAGCAGCACTCGCTTATTTATTTTGACAGGAGTAAACTCTTAGCCGGGACCAGGATAGAGAAACAAAGCATAATTAATCCCGATCAATTCAATGAAATTTAACTTCTATAAAAAGCCGGTGAGAGAATCATTTGACACCGAGAAAGCGATTAGAAAATCAGAATCTAGTCCGGAAACAATTGCTTATTTGCAAGCCGAGATTCAACGAATAAGACAAGAACTTCAAGCGCTTCAGGCAAGACTAGGTGTTTTAAGGCAAAATTCAGAATCAGGAAAGGCCGAGGCACAACTGGGAACCGGCAGAGCAATCCATTCTTTAGAATCACAGATTCAAACAAAACAGCAAGAGCTGCGGGGTGCCCAAAATCACTTAGCCAAAGCATAGGGGCAAGCTCTAGACTAGATTTTTGGCAACTTTTTGCGGCGAAGCTAAAACCTAATAAAATAATCCAGAGCTGGTCTAACTCTTTTATTAAGCATCATCAATGCTTGTAAGCAATTAACAAAAAGTGTTGAGCCACCGCCAAAATTCAGTGCGGGGTTGGCTTCGTTAGAGAACGCTGCGCCAAAGGCGCGACTTCAGTTGTTTACCCCGTTAGAGATTTCATCTCTAACGGGATTTACAGCGACTTTTCTCTAACGGGGTTGATTTCTCCGTAAGTCTGTGCTATAATAGCAACATAAGCGAGTGTGTCTAATTCGCGATTTTTCACGAAGCAGACAGCTCCTGTCATTGAATCACGCCTTTATTTATAGAGGCGTGATTTAATTTATGGTATATTTATCAATATGCCCGGCAGTAGAAATTTGACAGCGCCTGACGCCATCTATTTACTGGGGAACAAGAAATACAGGAAAATCGAGTTTAAAAATAATTAAATTCAAAAAAACCAAAGATAGTTAAAAATTAGTCAAATTTTCACTACCGGGTATGCTTAAATTAAAAGCTCTGTTGGCAAAAAAAATTCCTTTCTGGCTTTCCTTAACAGCCATTTTTATTTTTCTAATCATTGCTATAGTTTTATTTTTTATTTACCGGCAAGTAGTTTATCAATACCAATTAGTGCTTCAGGATGAAAACCAGATCGCTTCAGCTTTTAATTTAGAATACGGCTCTTGGCCCAAAATGGCTGAACCAGGATTTTTCAGCCGAGTCAAAAACCAGCTCGTCAATGATAGAGCTAACTTTATTGAAGCCAATCTCTCAACTATGGAAATTGCTCTTTATGAAAGCGGCCAAGAAATAAAAAAGGCCAAGATAGTCGGCAAGGGCAAGGAAGGTTCTTGGTGGGAAACCCCGGCTGGAGTTTATAAAATTGAAACCAAAGAGAAGATCCATTTTTCCTCAATCGGCCAGGTTTATATGCCTTATTCAATGCAGTTTCAAGGCAATTTTTTTATTCACGGCATTCCTTATTATCCTGACGGCCGAGAAACCGAGCTAAGTTATACTGGCGGCTGTATTAAGCTCTTTACCAATGACGCCAAAGAAATCTTTGAAAAAGCCGAGTTAGGTATGCCGGTTTTAGTTTTTGAAAAAGATTTTGAAACTGACCAGTTTTCTCATTCAGTCAAACAGCCAAAAGTCTCGGCTGACCAATATTTAGCAGTTGATTTGAAAAACAATTTTGTTTTTTTCCAAAAAAACTCTCAAGAGGTGGTCTCGATTGCCTCGTTAACCAAACTAATGACTGCTTTAATTGCCACTGAATATATTAATTTGGAAAAAGAAATCACGATTACCGGCACAATGCTGACTTATACCACTGTGCCAAGACTAAAGATCGGCCAGGTTTATTCTGCTTATGATCTGCTTTTCCCGTTAATGTTAGAATCTTCTAATGAAGCAGCTCAGGCGTTAAGCTACTTCACCGGACCCCAAAGGTTTATTGAGCTAATGAACAAAAAAGCCAAAGCTTTAGGAATGGAAAAAACTATTTTTGCCGACTCCTCCGGCATCAGTCCGGTCAGCGCTTCTAATGCCGAAGACTTGTTTGTTCTGGCAAAATACCTTTATTTTAACCGCAACTTTATCTTAAAAATCAGCACTGGCGAGACTTTGGCCTCGGCTTACGGCCAGCCCAAATTTACCGGCTTGGCTAACTTTAATAAACCAAAATACTCCGGCTCAATCTGGGATAATTTTATCGGCGGCAAGATTGGTCTAACTCGGGCGAGCAAGGAAACAATTGTTTCTTTGTTTGAGCTTGAGATTAGAGGCGAAAAAAGGCCAGTCGCCGTGATTGTTTTGGGTTCAGATAATTATTTCCAGGATGTTGAAGCGATTGTCAACCAGATAAAAGCGGCTTATGAGTAAAAAACTGATTGTTCTTGGCTTAGCCGGCGCTTTTTTAACTAGCGCTTTGCTTTTAAAAAGCAGATATAACTTTTCCGCTGATTTGGAACTGAAAAAACTAATCGCCAAAGTCTCGCCCAGTCCAATACCGCAAAGATTAAATCCTGTACCCAAAACTGTCAAAGCAGTTTATCTAACTTCTTGGTCTGCGGGTAATCCGGAAAAAATCAATCAAGTTATTGAGTTAGCGAAAACTACCGAGATTAACGCGGTGGTGATTGATATCAAAGATTATTCCGGCAAAGTCGCGTTTGAAACAAACAGCGAGTTAATCAAACAGATTGGTTCAAAAGAAATCAGAATTAAAAATTTTAAAGAGCTAATCCAAAAACTTCATCAGGAAAATATCTATATCATTGCCAGAATCGCGGTTTTTCAGGACCTTTATCTGGCTGAAACCAAACCAGAACTGGCAGTGAAAAATAAAACCAACAGCAAGATCTGGCGTGACCAGAAAAACTTAGCTTGGGTTGATCCGGCCAGCCGAAAAGTCTGGGATTATAACTTAGAGATTGCCAAACAAGCAATTGCTTTAGGAGTTGACGAGCTTAATTTTGATTATATCCGGTTCCCTTCTGATGGCGATATCTCTAATTTAGCTTATCCGGTTTATAATCCGGAAACAGAAACCAAGTTCGAAACTATCAAAAGGTTTTTTAAATACTTAAATGAAAGCCTAAAACCCGAGGGGATAATTCTTTCTGCAGATTTATTTGGCCAGGCGACTTTTGATGAATCAGATATGAATATTGGCCAAATTATTGAAGATGCTTATTTATATTTTGATTATGTTTCACCAATGGTTTATCCGTCTCATTATGCTAACGGCTTTTTAGGCTATAAAAACCCGGCTTTATATCCTTATGAAGTAATTGATTATTCCTTAGAAAGCGCAATCCAGCGCCGAGTTGAGCTATTCAGCCGATTAGCTTCTGGCACGACTGAATTAGAACAGAAAAAAATCAAGTTGGCTGAACTCCGGCCCTGGCTCCAAGCATTTAATCTGGGCGCTGACTATACCCCGGAAATAGTCAGAAAGCAGATTCAAGCAATTGATGATAATGGCTTAGATTTTGGCTGGTATTTATGGAACCCGAACAACATTTACAACCCCAAAGCGCTTAAAAAAGAATAAACATTAATTTTCAATTACCAATTTTCTGGCTACGCCAGATCTCGCGAGACGAGAAAAAATCAGATTTTAGATTAAAGATGAATGGAACAATCCCAACGAATAACGAATTTATACGAATTTACGAATAAACGAATTTTTCTTTATTTGTTATTCGTATATTCGCTTATTCGCAACTGATTCGTTATTCGTTGATTTAGTCCTGTTTAACGATTATAATGCTTTAGAAAAAACTTTAGGCCAGGGTAGCTCAGCTGGTTAGAGCGCGGCACTCATAACGCCGAGGTCGAGAGTTCAAGCCTCTCCCCTGGCACCAAAAAATTATTCATTGCGGTCATCGGCTCTTAGCCGATGGCTTTCTAACCCAGGCATTGCCTGGATTTTTTATTTAAAAACAAAATAGCCCGTTCTCCTAGACGGGCTATTTAAAAAAGAAATTTTTTAAAATCCAAAGAGCCAAGAAAAAAATCAAAACTCCTTGGACCAAAAACCAAATCCAGGAAATTATCCAGGAAATTATTTTGGTTTTCATAGCAACCTCCTTTAAAACTTTGTTTAAGAAATTTTAGCATATTTTTTGCTTAAAACAGTTTGACCTAACATCTATTTGACAATCATAAGGAAGTATGCTATAATATAAGTATAATCGGGGGTTGTCAGAAGGCTGGCGGCCTTAGCCGCCTAAAGACTCTGTCTTTTGCGGACACCCCCAAACAACTCTCCCCTCGCAACTGCGAGGGGTTTTTCATTGCTAAAACTAAGTTTTTTTAGTAAAATAAAATTTCATGAGCCCAATGTTTAGAAGAAAGAATGAAGTGCTCTTTGAAAAATGGACTAGTCAAATGGCTTATGTTTTGGGATATATTTTAGCAGATGGCTCCTTAATCAAAAATAAACGAGGCGCTTATTTTACAGAGATTCAATCTATAGATAAAGAAATTATCGTGAAAATAAGGAAAGTTTTTGATTCGGATTTAAAAATCAGCGTTTACAAACCCAAAAAGGGCCGGATAAGATACCGTCTTCAGATTGGTTCTAAAAAAATATTTACAGATCTTTTAAAACTCGGCATAAAACCAAAGAAAAGTTGTCATGAAAAACTGCCCAAAATTCCCAGTAAATACTTTTCTGACTTTTTGAGAGGATATTTTGATGGCGACGGAAGTGTCAACATCTGTACATATCAACGAAAAGACAGAAACAAAAAATCAACGGTTTTAAGCTCGGGTTTTACTTCTGGCGGCAAATTGATTCTAAAACAAATATGGCGGAATCTAAAACTGAAGAAAATTATAGCTGGTGGGACCCTATATTTTCATGAACGTAGCTACCGTCTTTGGTTTTCCATTCATGATTCTTTATCTCTCTATAACTTTCTTTATCAGAACGTCGAAAATGGTTTATTTTTAACGAGAAAAAAGAGGATTTTTGAAAGATATAAAAATTAAGGGCCAGTGGAGCAGCCCGGAGTGCTCGTCTCCCTGTCACGGAGAAGGTCGCGGGTTCAAATCCCGTCTGGCCCGCTAAAAATTTCTAACTAAACTTAGAAAATAAAACAAAAAAACAAGCTCTTGGGGCTTGTTTTTATTCTTAATTCCCAATTCTTTATTCTCTGTTTACTCGGGCAGATATGGCAACAAGCTCATCTGCCGGGCTCGTTTAACTGCTCGGGCCAGCTCCCGCTGATGTTTGGCGCAAAGTCCGGTTTTTGCCCGAGGTTTGATTTTTTGGGAAACCGCTAAAAAACGCCTTAAGGTTTCAGCGTCTTGCCAATTTATTGGCGCTCGGCCGCAAAAATAACATTGTTTTGTCTTTTTCATTATTTTATCGTTAAATTAGAAATTGGTTGAGGAATAAAGCCATTTAGCCATAATTTAAAACGGCAGGTTTTCGTCTAAATCCAGGTCTGACTCAACCGGCTCGCCCGGTTCAATCACCGGAATCTCGTTTTGGTCAGAAATTTTTTCTTCCGGAACTTCGGGCAGGTCCATTTTTTCTTGGCTGAATGCAGCTCTTGGCCCAAACTGAACCCGATCAGCAACCACTTCGGTCCGGTATTTTTTCTCGCCTGTCGGCGCATCCCAGGACCGGGTTTTCAATCTGCCTTCAACCATTAACAGCCTGCCTTTATCAACATATTGCTTGCAGATTTCGGCTTGCCGGCCCCAGACAACAATATTGTGATACTCAGTTTCTTCCTGCCTTTGCCCGGCTTTGTCAGTCCAAAACCGGTTGGTCGCCAAAGGAAAGCTGGCCACTGACTGGCCTTGAGGCGTAGTCCGAAGCTCGATCTCCCGAACCACCCGACCAATTAAAACAACTTTATTAAGATTCATCCTCTAAAATTTCTTTTAATTTTGTTTCTAAAACTTTATCAGAAACCGGTTCTTTTATTTCTTTGGCAGAATCAGTCGGAGCTGTTTCAAAAACCGGCGCCGGCTTTCTTGGCCTAACGGCTTTTTTACGTTTCTCCGGCAAAACCGTAAAAATAGTTTTTCTCAAGATTTGATCTTCATATAAAAGCAATTTTTCTACTTGTTTTAATTTTCCCGGAGTCAAAGAAAAAACCACCTCACCCCAAAAGCCGGTGGTTTGTTTTTTAATCGGATAAGCCATTGGCCGTTTTCCCAATGGCCGAGAAGAGATAATCGCGCCTCCGGCGCGGCTAATTGCTTGTTCAATTTTTTTCTGCTCTGCTTCCGGAATCCGGTCCGCGCCCGGATCTTTCAGCCAAAAACAGATCTGATAAATTCCTGTTCCCATTATTAAAGAATTTAACACAGCTGAAGCAATTAGTCAATTTAACTGATTATTTAGTCGCTTGGTACAAAGCTTGAACCTCGGCCTCGGTTAAAATGCGATTGTAAATCTTAAACCCGTCAATAATGCCGTTAAACTGGCTTTGCTGACCCGCTCCCCAAGTGCCAACAAAACCGGTTTGAGTCGCGTTTTTCGCCGGCGTAGTTGAACCGTGGCAGTTCTGCAGATCTTGGCTTTTGCCGTTTAAATAAAGCTTGACATTATCATAAGCAGGTACGCCATTATAAAAAACTGCCACCAGATGAGCCCAATTTTGAGCCAAACCTTGGTGCGACACGCCCAAGAGATTGCCCTGGCCAACATTAAACCCTAAGCAGCCATGATCTAAACTCAAACCATAAGGCGCATCCCAGCCAAAAACTATCTCATCTTCTTGGCCGTTCCAATACATCCAAAGTTCAACTGAATTAAATCCCCCAGACGCAGTGTCCACCGGCAGATTGCTAAACTGAACATAATCGCCATTACCATCAAAACTCAAGCCCGAGCCAGTTTTCCCTGGAACCAAAACCGCTCCAAAAACATCGCCATTATTAGCATAACCGGAACGGTCTAAAACTAAACTGCCAGAAAGCTGGTCAAAATCCCAATATCCGCTCAAGCCTAAGGGTAAAGACCAAAGAAAAAGATTGGCGCCAATCTCAAACCGGGAGTCGTCAATGCCGCCGTCTTTAAAAGCGAATCCCTTTAAATATTTTTCTGACTCAAGCAACGAAGTTAAAACAAATTGCCGGTTATTATCAACAACATAGGCATAATAATAATCTTTACTGTTCAGCGGGTCTTCGGGCAGGGGACCAATTGAATCTAAACTGAAGTTAATCGGCAGCCAACCCAAGCCGTTTGATTTTCTATAGTTCTGGAAGTCTGAACAATAATAGCTCCAGCCTGAAGGCAAAGCAGGCAAATTATAGCTTGAGCAATCGGCAGCGCTATCAGGCAGAGAAAGATAAACAACACTGCTATTGCCTAATGATTCAGAAGGAAATTTTTCTGATAAATGATTAATTTCTAAAAACAATTGATTAAGGTCTTTAACCCTCTGGCCGTCCCTAACTCCCTTGAATAAAAAAATCGGATTAGAATAAAAAACCGCCAAAGAAAAAATAATCGAAACAATTCCGAGAGCAAGCAGAAGCTCTATAAAAGAAAAGCTTAAAAAACTCTTAGCCTTTCCAACCACCTGACCCGGTTTGTGCCAGAAGGCAAAAAAATTCATAAGGATTTTATTTCTCCGGCGGTTTTTTAAATAATTGGTTTATCGCTGATTCAATTTTTTTCGCGGTCTGGGGATTTTCTGCTAAATAGGACTGGGCTGCCTCAAAACCAACTCCGAGCTTTTCTTCATTAAAAGCATAGCTCGCCCCGGCCCGCTTAACCAGATTGTATTTTATTCCAGTATTAATCAAGTCGCCAAGATAAGAGATTCCCTGGTTATACATAATGTCAAACTCAGCGGTCCGGAATGGCGGCGCCACTTTATTTTTCACGACTTTGGCTTTAACCCGATTGCCGACAATCTCATCGCCTTTTTTAATCTGGGCCGCTCGGCGGACCTCAATCCTGACCGAAGAATAAAATTTCAGCGCCTTGCCCCCGGGAGTGGTTTCTGGATTTCCGTACATTCCGATCTGCATCCTGATCTGATTAATAAAAATAACCACGGTTTTTGATTTTGAAACAATCGCGGTCAACTTTCTCAAAGCTTGAGACATTAATCTGGCTTGCAAGCCAATAAACTGATCTCCCATTGCTCCTTCAATCTCTGCCCGCGGAGTCAGCGCCGCAACCGAATCAATCACAATCACATCCAGGGCCTGGGTCCGAACCAAAGACTCAACAATCTCCAAGGCCTGCTCGCCTGTATCCGGCTGAGAAATCAATAAATCAGAAACCTTAACTCCGATTTTTTTAGCGTATTCCGGATCTAAAGCGTGCTCTGCGTCAATAAAAGCCGCTTGGCCGCCTTGTTTCTGGGCTTCAGCAACAACATGCAAAGCCAAAGTGGTTTTGCCGGAAGACTCTGGACCATAGATCTCGATTAATCTGCCCCGAGGCAAGCCGCCGACGCCTAAAGCCAGGTTTAAAGAAATAGATCCGGTCGGAATCACATCAACATCAACTCTTGCCACTTGGCCAAGGACCATAATTGTGCCTTCGCCATAGCGCGACTGAAGATCTTTGATTAATTCCTCAAGTTTTTCTTCTTTGGCTGAAGAGAGTTTTTTTGTTTTTTTTGCTTTCTGGGGCGACATAAATAAAATAAAAATTTAATAGCTTAATAAAATTATACCATTCAAAACGCCGACTGAAAAATCACCATTTTATTAAGCTTGGTTTCTTGGCCAAAATAATTAATCGCTTTAAGCTCAATCAAATTAACCTCGCCGCTCAAATAAAGATTTTTTTCAAACTGATGGTTGTTTTTCAAAAAAACCCGTTCCCCGTTAATGAAAAACTCCTTGGTTTTGCCCCAGACTTTGCCGGAAACTAAATAATAGCTTGAACTGCTGGTTTCAGAAAAATCAGCCAGAATAATTTTTGGCGGCAGAGCTAAAGAAGCCAGCTGATAAATTAGATAAGCCAAAAAAATAAAAACAACTATCAGTAAAGGGTGCCAATTAAACCGAAAGAAAAACCGATTCAACTTGAACCGATTCGGCGGCAGCAGATCATTTTTGCCTGATTGCTTAAACTCGACCTGATTTTTAGCCAACCCAAACAGCTCTTGGTAATCAGCTTGGCAAAAACGGGCGTATTTTTTTAAAATGCCTTTTAGATAAGGCAGAGAAGAAATCCGAGAAAAATTATCCGCCTCAATTTCCATCATCAGCTCTTCGGACAAACCCGAGAGCTGGGACAGCTGAACTAAACTCAAGCCAGCTGATTCCCGAAGAGTTTTTAACTGCTCGCCAATACCTAACGGTTGTTTTTGGTTTTCAGTCTGCTTCATAATTAAACTCATCTGAATTATCTTGGCCGGTAAACTCCTGATCTTGAATGTAAACTTCCCGGGGTTTTGCCCCTTGAGCCTGGCCAATTACGCCTCTGGCTTCAAGCATATCCAAAAGCCGGGCCGCCCGGGCATAACCAATTCGCAAGCGCCGCTGAAGCAAAGAAGCAGAGGCTTTTCGCGATTGAACCACCACTTCATAAGCTCTTTGATAAAGCTCGTCTTCATCGCCCAAAAGCTCTGACTCCCGAACCTCAGCCAAATCCTGATTGAGCATCTCTAAAATATCTGAATCATAGCCAAACTCTTCACCCAAGATTTTTTTGCCTGTTTGCTTCAAGTAATCAACCACCCGCTCAACTTCTTTTTCGCTGATATAAGAAGCTTGAATTCTTTTTGGTTTAGAAGTTTCCGCAGAGATAAAAAGCAGATCGCCCCGGCCCAAAAGCTTTTCTGCTCCAGCCGCGTCCAAAATTGTTCTTGAATCAACCTGAGAAGCAACCTGAAAAGCGATTCGGGCAGTAATATTGGCTTTAATCAAACCGGTAATCACTTCAACCGAGGGCCGTTGAGTTGAAACAATTAAATGGATTCCGGTTGCTCTGGCCATCTGGGATAAACGAATAATAATTGCTTCAAGCTCTTTGCCGTAAACTGACATTAAATCAGCTAACTCGTCAATAAAAATCAAAATATAAGGCAGGGCTTTTTCTTTGTTTTTGCCGATTTTTTGGTTGTAAGAAAGAATATCCCTGGCTTTTTCTTCAAGCAAAAGATCATAACGCCGTTCCATTTCAGTAATCGCCCATTTTAAGGCCAAAATCGCTTTTTTACCTTGAGTAATCACCGGACAAAGAAGATAAGGAATATCCTCGTAAGCAGAAAGCTCAACTCTTTTTGGATCAATCAAAATAAACCGAAGCGAATCAGGCGGATTGCGATAAACCAATGAAGTTAAGATGCTATGAATAAAAATTGATTTACCGGCGCCGGTCGCGCCAGCAATAAGCAAATGGGGCAGCTTGGAAACATCAGTCAGAACCGGAGCGCCCATTACATCTCGGCCTAAAGGAAAAAGCAAAGGCGCCGGGGAATCGGCAAAGCCAGGGGATTCAACTAAAGATCTCAACCTAACCAAGCTCGGAGTTTTGTTCGGCACTTCAATCCCAACCAAAGATTTGCCTGGTATTGGTGCCTCAATCCGTAATGGATGGGCGGCCAAAGCTAAAGCTAAGTCGTTCTGAAGCGCCACGATTCGGGAAAGCTTAATCCCTTGGGCTGGTTTTAAAGTATACTGGGTTACGGTCGGGCCGATATTAATCTCCCCCATCTCCACGGCAATGCCAAAATCCGCTAAAGTTCTTTGAATAATTTGGGAATTAACTCGAATATCGCCAACAGTCGGTTTAGTACCATCGGTTTCTAATAAATCTAAAGACGGAAACTGCCAGCCCGAAGAATCAATAAAAGGTTTTTTAAATCTCTGGACACCGGTTATTTTTCTCTCTGCCTGAACAACGGATTTTGGCTCAATTTTTTCTTCTAAACCATCCGGTTGAATTGGTTCAGAAACAGGCAAACGAATCTTGTCCAACTTAACTAAAGGCCGCTGCTTTCTTGCGGCTAAGAAATCTTTAGCCAGATTGCCAAAATCCAGGACAAAACCAATGATTAAAAGGGTCAAAAAGCCAATCAAGCTTGGCCAAAAACCAATAATCTTTTCCAAACTGCCAAAAAAGCGGCCCAAAATCCCAAACCAACCCGGACCAAGCAAGTCGCCCGAACCAAGCAAAGCAACTAAAATTAAAAACAGGCCAAAACCGGTATCAAAATAATTTTTTTCCTGATCCGGTTTAAATAAAGTGAAAAAACCAAAAACAAAAAAGCTCAATGGCACCAGCCACTTGCCCCAGCCAAATAAATCTTCAAACAAAGCCAACAATAGCCTGCCCAGCGGTCCGGCTAAATTAAAAAAGGCTAAAACAAATAAAAATCCAAAAAATACCGAGCCGGCGCCGAGAATAACTTTCTTTGCCTCGGGATTCAGCTTGCCGAATTTGAGATAATTAAAGATGCCCAACAGACGAAGTGGTGTTTTCAAGCGAGATTTAGTTTTTCTTTTTCTTGCCATTGCTATTGAAATTGTAGCCCGTCTCCGAACAATTTTCAAATTAAAAAGAAAAAATCCCGCTTAGCGGGATTTTTTCTTTTTCTGAGATTTAGCTCCACCGAATCTAGTCCGATCTTGTTTTCTAAATCCGGTCCCAGCCGGAATCATCTTGCCGATAATCACATTTTCTTTAAGGCCGCGGAGATAATCAACCTTACCGGCTAAAGCGGCGTTAATCAAAATCCGGGAAGTGTGCTGGAAAGAAGCCGCTGACAAAAATCCTTCAGCGCTCAAGGCGGCTTTGGTAATTCCGGTAATCAACTGACCGGCTTTGGCTAATTTTTTCTTTTCTTTTTTCAGCTGGTCGTTAACTAACAAAAATCTTGACCGATCAATAACCTCTCCGGGCAGAAATCCAGAATCCCCCGGATCCTTAATCTGAACCCGAGAGAACATCAACCTGACAATTACCTCAATATACCGGTCATCAATATCAGCTCCCTGGCCAAGATAAATCTTCTTTATCTCTTTAATAATATACTCTTCGGCTGTTTTTTTACCCAGAATATTTAAAATTTCCCCAATATCAAAGTTTCCTTCTGACAAAGGTTGACCCTTTTTCACTGCTTGTCCAGTTTTGACTAAAACATCTAAGCCCGAGCTAACTGGATATTCATCAAGCGCTTGTTTTTTCTTAGATTTAGATTTTGTTTTTTCTGATTCTGGCTTAATCTGAATTACTTTTTCTGCTCCGACACTGATAATATCTTTAACCAGACCGGCTCTTTTTGCTAAACCAGCTTTACCTTTCGGTGAATGAAGCTCAAAGATCTCCTCCACCCGGGGTAAACCCTGGGTAATATCAACAGCAGAAGCAATCCCGCCGGTATGGAAAGTTCTTAGGGTCAGCTGGGTGCCGGGTTCGCCAATAGATTGAGCTGAAACAACGCCAACCGCATCTCCTAAATTAACCAGTCTATCCCGACCCAGATCATAGCCAAAACATTTTTGGCAAAGCCCAAACCTGGTCCGACAATACATCGGCGACCTAACCCTGATTTTGTCAATCTCGCTCTCAACAATTAATTTTGCTTTAGTCCAATCAATTACCTCGCCTTTTTTGGCTAAAACCTTCCTGCCCAGCTTAACATCTTCAACCAAAACCCGGCCATAAATAACCTTGAAAAAATCCTGCATCATTACTTTTTCGACTCTTTTTCTGCTGATTAGGCGGCCAACTTTATCGCCGCAATCTTGTTCCCGAATCACTACATCTTGAGCCACATCAACCAAACGTCGAGTCAAATAACCGGCATCAGCGGTTCGCAAGGCAGTATCAACCAAACCTTTGCGCGCCCCATGAACAGAGATAAAATACTCTAAGGGGTTCAGGCCTTCTTTATAGCAGCCCTCAACCGGCACTTCATAAACCCGGCCTGATGGCCCGGAAACCAAACCTTTCATCACCATCATCTGCTGGGCTTGATCTTCGTTGCCGCTTGCTTTTGACTTAATCAAGTTCAAAACCGAACCATCAGCAGGCAGAGTTTTGCTAATTAATCCCTTTAGTTCAGAGATAGTTCTAGTCCAGATCTCAATCGCTCTGATCTCTTTTTCTTTTTCAGAGATCAGGCCGTTCACCAGTTGGTCAGTAATTAACTGAATCTGCTTTTTTGCCTCGTTAACCAAATATTCTCTTTCTTCGGGAATAATCAAATCATCCATGCCCCAAGAAGTTCCGGATAGAGTCGCATATTTAAAGCCCAAATCTTTAAAACCATTCAAAAACTCTCCGGCTGATTCCGGCCCCTTTAATCTAATCAGCTCATTAATGATTTTCTGGGCTGTTTTTTTGTCAATCGCCTGATTAACAAATAAACTTTCTTCTGGCAAAATCTGGTTAAAGATTATCCGGCCAACGGTTGTCTCTAAATATTTTTCCTCAATTCGCTTTAAGCGAGAATTGTTTTTGTCAACTAAAATTTTAATTTTTTCCTTTAGGCCAATTTGCCCAAGTTCATATGCATAAATTGCCTGTTCAAACGAAGAAAAAACTTTTAAAGCCCCTGCTTCTGGTTGACTAAAATCAGTTAACCAATAAAGCCCAAGAATGATTCCTTTGGTCGGCTCGGCAATTGGATCGCCAGTGGCCGGTTTTAAAACATTTATTGAGGCAAGCATCAATTCTTCAGCTTCGGCCTGGGCTTCTTTTGATAAAGGTAAGTGCACTGCCATGGCATCGCCGTCAAAATCAGCATTAAATGCCTGACAAACCAAAGGGGGAATCTGAATTGCCAATCCTTCAATTAAAACCGGCTTAAAAGCTTGAACCGAAAGCCGATGCAAAGTTGGCGCCCGGTTTAAAAGAATGTATTTATTCTGAATTGCCTCTTCCAAAATATCCCAGACAACCGGATCCTGGTCCTCAATCATTCTAGAAGCAGTTTTAGTATTGTGGGCCAGTTCTTTTGCAATTAAACCGTGGATAATTAGGGGTTTGAAAATTTCCAGAGCCATTTTTTTCGGCACTCCGCACTCATTTAAACCAAGCCCTGGGCCAACAACAATTACTGAACGTCCAGAATAATCAACCCTTTTGCCAAGAAGATTTTGCCTAAACCGGCCCTGTTTGCCTTTTAAAATATCCGCTAAAGAACGCAGCGGCCGGCGGCCGGCAGTCATTGCAGTCCGGGACCCGGCTTGGGTTTTCCGACTAGAATTATCAATCAGGGCGTCAACCGCTTCTTGAAGCATTCTTTTTTCATTCCTAACAATCACTTCAGGAGAGTTCAATTCAATCAATTTTTTCAATCGGTTGTTCCGATTAATAATTCGGCGATAAAGATCATTTAGGTCCGAAGAAGCATAGCGGCCGCCGTCTAACTGAACCATTGGTCTCAAATCTGGCGGAATTACTGGCAAAGTCGTAAAGAACATCGCTTCCGGATTGACCCCGGAATTAATTAAAGACTTAACGAATTTTAATCTCTGTAAAAGCTTTTTCCTTGATTGCGATTTTTTTTCTTTTGACTCCTTTACTAAGGAACGATAGAGTTTCTTCAAGTCTAAGTTTTCCAAAATTTTCCTAATCGGTTCAGCGCCGGTCTCTGCTTCAAAAACATGGCCGAACTTCATTGCCAATTGCTGATATTCAAGTTCAGTTAAAATTCGTTTTTCTTCAATAGAAAGAATGCTATCTTTTATCCTTTTGTAAATGCTCTCCAGCTTCTTCAGATCATCAGCCAGGGTTTTACCCTTTTTTTCTTTTTTCAGAACTTTGGTTTTTGAAGAAAACTCGGTTTCTAAATCAGCCAAAACTTTCTTCTTCACCTCTTGGTCAACCCGGGTAATAATATAGCCGGTGTAATAAATCACTTTTTCTAACTGGGGCAAAGAAAGATCAAGCAAACTGCCAATTCGTGAGGGAATGCCGCGCAAAAACCAGATATGGACGCAAGGAGCTGCCAAAGCAATGTGGCCCATCCGTTCTCGCCTGACAATTGAGTTAGTCACCTCAACCCCGCAACGGTCGCAAACCACGCCTTTATAACGGATTTTTTTATACTTGCCGCAATAACACTCAAAATCTTTGGTTGGGCCAAAAATTCTTTCGGAAAACAAACCGTCTTTTTCCGGCCGCTGGGTTCGGTAATTAATTGTCTCCGGCTTAGTTACTTCACCATAAGACCAAGACAAAATCTCTTGTTCAGAAGCAAGAAAGAGCCGGATTGCTTCAAAATCAACAATGTTTAAAATGCTCTGGTGTTTTTTTATTTGTTTTTGGAGTTTTGTTACCATGGCTTAAAATTTAATCTTCTTCGTCTTCAGCTTCTTCAGCCCGCCTCTCGGCCTGGGTTTTTTCGCCAATCAGTTCGGTCCCCAGGGCCATTCCCTTTAGTTCACTCACCATTACCGCAAAAGAAGCCGGAATATTGGGTTTTTTGATCTCTTCGCCTTTAACCAAAGCCTCATAAGTTGCCGCCCGACCAAAGATATCGTCAGATTTTATTGTCATCACTTCTTGTAAAGTATGGGCGGCGCCATAACCTTCTAAAGCCCAAACTTCCATCTCGCCAAATCTTTGGCCGCCGCCCCTAGCTTTACCGCCCAATGGCTGCTGGGTAATCAAAGAATAAGGTCCGATTGAACGCATATGAATCTTGTCTTCAACCAGATGGTTCAGTTTCATAATGTAAATATAACCAACAGTAATCTTGTTCCCAAAAGCCTCATTGGTCCGGCCATCAAAAACCCTGGCCTGTCCAGATTCGGGCAAACCAGCTGTTTTTAACTCTTGCTTTATCTGATCTTCTTTAGCGCCGCTGAAAACCGGGGTCACCGCCCGATAGCCCAATCTTGACGCGGCCCAACCAAGATGAGTTTCCAAAATCTGGCCTAAGTTCATTCTTTTGATTACGCCAACTGGATTTAAAACAATATCAACCGGCGTGCCATCTTCTAAATAAGGCATGTCCTCGACCGGAACGATGATTGAAACTACGCCCTTATTGCCGTGCCGGCCAGCCAATTTATCACCAACAGTGATCTTTCTTAATTCTGCTACTTCAATATAAATTCTTTTAATTACTCCGGGCTGGAGCTTATCACCTTTATCTCGGGAAAAAACTTTAACCCCAACCACCCGGCCCCTCCGACCATGCTCCAACCGCAAAGAACTATCCTTTACGTCTTTAGCTTTTTCTCCGAAAATTGCCCGCAAGAGCTTTTCTTCAGCAGACAGCTCCTCTTCGCCCCGAGGCGTGATCTTGCCGACTAAAATGTCATTTTCTTTAACCTCGGCGCCGATTCTGACAACACCTTCTTCATCTAAATCTTTTAATTTTTCTTCAGCAACATTAGGAATGTCCGGAGTAGTCATCTCGCTTCCGAGCTTGGTCTCCCGGACATCGCAACTAAATTCATGGATATGGACTGAGCTGAATAAATCCTCTTTCACCACTCGTTCAGAGATAATAATCGCATCTTCAAAGTTATAACCGTACCAGGGCAGAAAAGCCACCAATAAATTCTGGCCCAAAGCTAAAACTCCTTTGTCTGTTGATTCGCCATCGGCAATAACCTGGCCTTTTTGAACCCGGTCGCCTTTTTTAACTAATGGCCTTTGGTTGATGCAAGTATATTGATTAGTTTTTAAAAACTTGCTCAATTGATAAACAATCTGTTTTTTCTCTGGCTTTAAATATTTAATGATTATTTTCTCTGCATCAGCTTCAATTACTTCGCCTTCGCCCTGGCTAACAATCACCTGACCAGAATCATAAGCGGCTTTTTCTTCAAATCCGGTGCCAACTAATGGCGCTTGAGGAATAATACAAGGCACCGCTTGGCGCTGCATATTCGAACCCATTAAAGCCCGATTGCCGTCAGTGTTTTCCAAAAAAGGAATTAAGCCGGCAGCAATAGAAACTAACTGATGGGCTGAGGCGTCAATTAAATCAACGTCTTGCTTTCTGACCGCATCAACTCCGCCACTGATCCGAACCCGAACAATATTTTTTATCAATTCTCCTTTTTCATTTAATTCGGCGGCACCATGAGCGATTTTATACTTTTCTTCTTCATAGGCATCTAGCCAAATTACTTTGCCGGTGATTTTTCCATTTTTAACCTCTATATAAGGAGTTTCAATAAAACCAAGGTGATTGACCCGGCTCAAACAAGCATAAGAAGCAACCAGGCCGATATTAGCGCCTTCGGGCGTTTGAATTGGACAGATTCTGCCGTAATGACTCAAATGAACATCTCGGACTTCCAAACCAGCCCGCTCTCGCTTCAATCCGCCCGGCCCTGTGCTTGAGATTCTTCTTTTATGCTCCAATTGAGACAGGGGATTGGTTTGCTCATTATAGTGAGATAATTGAGAGAGCATTAGAAACTCTTTAATCGCTGAAATAATCGGTTTAGGAACAATTAATTGAGCCGGATTGATTGTCGCCGGATCAACGGTTGAAATCCTGTCCTGAATAATCCTTCGGGCCCGACCCATGCCAACAACCAAACGCTCTTTCAAAAGTTCGCCCACCGCCCTGATTCTTCGATTGCCCAGATGATCAATGTCATCCGGCTTTGCTCCTGGAGTGTTGCTCAACCGAATCATCTCTTTAACCACAGCAACTAAATCTTGCTGGTTTAACAGCCGCTCGGCTTGGGAATAGTTTTTCGGCTTAGAATCACCGAACAACCGTTGGTTAAGTTTAAATCTGCCCACCTCGCCCAGATCATACCTTTCTGGCCGCTGGAACATTGCTTCTAAAAACGATTTGGCATTTTCCAAAACCGGCAGCTCGCCCGGCTTTAACCGTTTATAAATCTCTAAATGGGCTTCGGCAACGCTTTTAGCCGAATCAATCTTTAAGGTTTTCTCAATAAAACCGGAACTTTTATCAACCTCAGCAAACTGTTTTTTTATCTGTTCATCGGTTTCTAAACCAAAAATTCTTAACAGCGAAGTAATTGCTACCCGTCTTTTTTTATCAATCTTGACTCCGATTGTCCCATAGGCGTCAATGTCAAATTCAAGCCAAGAACCCCGGTTGGGCAGAATTTTGGCGCCAAAAGTCTGTTTCCCGCCCCGAAGCGAGCTCTCAACAAAATAAACCCCAGATGAACGAATCAACTGGGAAATCACCACTTTTTCCACCCCATTAACAATAAAAGTGCCTTTTGAGGTCATCATTGGCAGCTCACCTAAATAGATCTCCTGCTCTTTTGTTTCTTTAGTTTGCTTGTTGATCAGCTTAACCATTACCCGCCAAGGCGCTTCGTAAGTTAAAAAATCGCGCCGAGCTTTTGTCTCGGTAGTTTTGGAATCATCAAACCAGTAATCCCCCCAATAGAGCTCAAATTCTTTGCCGGTGTAATCCTTAATCGGAGAATACTCATCAAACACCTGGCGAATGCCTTTTTCAATAAACCAGTGAAAAGAATCAAACTGAACCTGGTCCAGTTGAGGCAAGCTTAAAGACTTTTTTGAAGCTGAAGAAAAAACTTTTGTTTTGGCAAACATATAACTAAATCAAAAATCTAAAAAATATTTTTTAACAAATAATAAAAAAAGAAAAATAAAAATCCTCTTGATTAAGAGTTTTTAAAAATTGTTTTCAATCTTTAATTGCTAATCTCAGTGGGAATAATACCTTTGGCAATGGTTAATAAAAGCGCTGAGACTATTTTGTCTTTATTTGATCAAAAAAATTAGCTGTCTGCTTGGCTTTGATAATCGCCTGAACCAAATACCAGTCCAATAAGCCAGATTTCTCCGAAGCTTGAATATGAAAAAAATCTAAAGCGCTGGATTTTATTTTATGCGATTTTAAAAATTTGTCAAGCCCAAGAATTATCTGGCCGGATTTTTCTGTCTCAAAGCTGTAAAGCTTGTTTTTTACTGAAAAAGAAACTGTAATCATGTAAAAACCAAAGGGCGAGCTAAGAATAATAAATAATGAACAAGGTTCCCCTAAAATACTTTCTAAATTTTATCATAAATTAAGCCGGGCAAAACCCGGCTTAATTCCTGGGTTTTCTGCTGGCCTGCCAAACATAGGCCAGCGTTCCCAGAATCCAGCCAAGCAGGCAAATCCCTGCCCACTTGGCTATTTCCCATTGCCGCAGCCAAACTGCGGCAACGAGAACCAAACAAGAAATTATCGGCCATAAAAACATTATGGCCGTTAAAAACTTTAAATTTTCCATCTTACCTCCTTTCAATCAAAATAATAACACGATTAAGAGTCCACGTCAAGAGAGAGTTTTTTCAAACCTGACTTCAGCTTGATTTAAAACCGCTTTGATCTTATCACTCTGGCCAATCTTTCCTTCTAAAATCTGCCGAGCTAAAACGTCTTTAATTTTTTGGGAAATTACTCCGCGTAAAGGCCGGGCGCCAAAAACCGGGTCATAACCCTGTCCAGCAATAAACCTGATTGTTTCCGGAGCAAACTCCAGAAAAATCCCCTGGGTTTGCTGAATTTGCTTGGCTAATTTGTTTAAATGAAGCGCGGCGATCTTTTCAATCTCTGCCAAGCTTAACTGACGGAAAGCAATAATATTGTCAAACCGGTTAAGCAGTTCGGGCTTAAAGATCTCGGTTAATTTATGCTTTAATTCTTCTTGAAACTCCGGCACAGTTTTGCCGCTCTCGATTTTTTCCCGGATAAAATTAGAATGAGCATTTGAGGTGCAGATAATAATCGCGTTTTGGAAATCAATTTTCTCATCTAGGTTATCAACTAAAATGCCCTCGTCAAACAAAGGCAGAAACAAATCAGCAATCTTTTCATTAGCTTTTTCAAACTCATCAAAGAGAATCAGAGAAAACGGATTAGCTTTGATTTTTTCAGTTAAAAGCCCATGAATCTCTCCATCAGGCGAACCAATAAAGTTCCAGATCGATTTTTGTTCTTGGTACTCTGACATATCAAACCGAATCATCTTGTCTTCAGAGCCAAAGTATAAGCTGGCCAGAACCTTTGACAGCTCGGTTTTGCCCACTCCAGTTGGACCAACAAAAAGAAAGCTGGCAATCGGACCTTTAGGCCGAGACAGACCAGCCCGGTACTGACGCAGAGCTGAAGCAACCTGCTTAACTGCTTCGTCTTGGTTAATTAATCTTTGATGAATATTCTCTTCTAAATTTAAAAGCTCTTTTGCCTCTTTGCCCCCAGCAATCTTAATTGGGATATTGGTTTTTCTGGCAACTAAATCAGCCACTAATTCCGGGGTTAAAACTGATTGGTTTTTACTTCTTAATTCCGCTGCCGCTTCCTGAAGCAGGTCAATTGAAACCCGAGGCAAAGGCCGAGAATGAAGATAGCGATAGGCCAACTCAACAATTTTTTTAATTGCCGGATAAGTAATGGTCAATTTCCATTTCTGTTCTAAAATAAACGCTTCATAAACCAAAAGCCGGATTGTTTGCTCTTGGTTGAGCTCTTTAACCTTGACCGGCTCAAACAGCTGTTCAAACTTTGGATTAGTTTCAATAATTGCCCGATAGAGTTTTGGCGTGGTCGTCCCGATCACCGGAATCAAAGAAGCCGCTAAAACCGGTTCAATCACTTCAAAGCCGCCTAATTCTTGTTCTTTGACGGTTAAGGCTAAGTTATGCAGGTCAGGAATAAACAAAATTATATTGCCGGCCAAAAGAATCTCGTCAACTAATTTTTGAAACCGTTCCTGAACCTCGCCGGCAGTGGTTGCCCCTGAAGTTATCTGGGCCAGATCAAGTTTAACCAGCCTTTTATCAAAGATCTTTTCCGGCACCGTATCTTTAATTATTCGCAGGGCCAGATGCTCAATAATTGTTGTCTTGCCAATATCTTCTTCGCCAATTAAAACCAAGTTATTCCGCTCTTCTCGGGACAAAATATTCATTATGGTTGCCAATTCGTTTTCGTGGCCAATCAAAAACCCAACCAAACCCTGACGGGCGGTTTCGGTTAAGTCTTCAGAAACAGAGTCTAAATAAGGCGTTGGTTTTGAAGTCCAAGCCCGATTAATTCTCGGCTTTTTTTTAATGGGTTTATCTGCCAAGGCTCTTTTTCTAATAATCCTTTGACTGATTTTTTTTGACAGCCCGGCAATGATAATCGCATTTTTAAAATCTTCCCGGGAAAAATTAATTTTTGGGGCCAATTCCTGGATTGACTTGGTTTTTAAAGAAAAAACCGCTAAAAAAATCGCTTCCGGAACAATGGTTTTCTGGTTCAGGCTAATTGATTCCTCAAAAGATTTACTGATGACTTTTTCCAGTTCAGCCAAGAATTCTTGCTTTTTTTGTTTAGCTAAAGAATCAAGTTGAAAGCTCTGGTCTTGGCGAAAGGTTTCTTCAATTGCTTGTTTTAACAGCGCCTGATCAATCCCAATCCTCAAGCAGATTTGCTTAATCTCTTTATAGTTCAAAAGCTCGGCCAAAATAAAAACTCCCAAAGTTTCGGCAGACAAACTTTCAGCCCGGTTAAAACAAGTCTTTAAAAAATTAAATGTTTTTAAATCAATAAACTGATTTAAAAGAATTTTCCCGCCTTCCTGATAAGCTTGAACAACTTTTGAATCAACCAAATGCTGGCCCTGAAGTATTCGCCAACCAACCCCGGCAAGAAAAATCAATAACAGCATGCCCAAAACTCTAAAACTGAGCTTCGGATCTCCTAAAAAAATCAAAGCCAAGATAAACGAAGCAATAAACAAAAAATAAAAAATTGCCTCAACTAAAAACCTTTCGGTCCGGCTAAGCCTAAAAAAAGAATTGTCAAAAATTAAGTTCCCCATTGACTAATAATTAAGAAAACCGCGACTGGCAGGACTAAAACCCAAACCAGCCAAATTAACAGAGCCAAAATAAAGATTAACAGATAAATCGTTGAACCAAGCAAAATTCGGAACAAACGGAAGATCGGGCCAATAACCCGCCCAACCGCTGAATAATCGCCATAAAGCGGCTTATTAATCAGTTTTAAATTAATTACCACAGCAAACTGCTGGTCTAAAACAGCCAAAAAGGATAGGGCCAAAGACCAAAAACGAGCTGTCCCGCCAATATACCAACCCCGGAAAAAACCAATAATCTCCTGAAAAATTTTTCTAAAAATAAACTCTAACATTGTTTGAATTATTGATTAAGGGTTTTAGATTACGGATTTTCATTGTTAAAACAAAGATTTCTGGGTTTTTAAATCTTCTCTCTCGCTTTCCTCAAAAACACTGATTTTGCCATACTCGCCGTCGTAACCCGCTTTTTTTATCACCTTATCCTCCCTAACGCGCTTGATTGCTTCAGCCAAAATCGGCTGGCCAATGGATTTAATCTCTTCAATTTCCAGATCAGTCAAGATATTAACCTCGCCGCCGAACTGCTGACAAAGCTGGTTATAAAGCGCATAAACTTGTTTGCCTTTAGTAACCAGGCCTAAAGATTCAGCAATTAACTCGTCCAGAGGCACTAGGTTTTTAAAAGGCACAAATTTCTCCGGCTGATAACCCTCTGGCCGATCAGCTAACTGCTCGACCCGGGACAAAACGCCGATTGTCAGCGGTTTGCCGCATTTTGGACAAAGGCCTTGATGCTCTTTAGTCTGGCTTGGAGCAAAGCTGATACCGCAGTCTCGGTGCCCGTCATAATGATACTTGCCCTCTTCAGGATAAAACTCAATTGTATAAGCCAGCTTTGCTTTCGGATCCCCTTGCCCGGATAAAAGTTTTGCCGGCGAACTGTTTTTTACTGCTTTAATAATATTTTGATAACTTAACCCCTCTAACTCAAACACATTTGCCTCTCTGCCAATCCGTACTAAAGAATGTGAATCTGAATTAGACACTAAAGCGACTTTGTCCAGTTGGGACAGGCGCCAGTTCATTGCTGAATCTGAACTTAATCCCGTTTCAATCGCATAAATCTGCGGAGTTAATTCTTCAAAACACTGTTCCAAAGAATCAAAACCTGACATTGAGCCAAAAACTGAGAACCAGGGAGTCCAGGCATGAGCCGGAATCACCATGCAGTCTGGATTGGACTCTAAAACAATCTTAGCCAACTCCTTAGAATCCATGCCAATAATCGGCCGGCCGTCAGACTTCAGGTTGCCTACCCAAGAGAGCCGGGTATTGATTTTTTCTACTGCTTCTAAAGAAGGCGCCCAGATTAAGATATGAACTCGCCTGGTTTTTCCTGTTTTTGAATAGATATGGCTGGTTTCCGCGGTTAGCATAAACCGAGTTGCTTTTTCAGAGCCAAAATCGGGGTCGTTTTTATAAACAAAAAGGCCCGATTCTGCCGGAACCAACTTATTCTTCAACTCATTAAACCAATCCGGATGAGTAAAATCGCCAGTACCGATTACCTGAATGCCTTTTAACTTGGCATAAGCGCTTAAACTCTCTAGCTCCATTTTAGCGCTGGTCGCCCGAGAATATTTAGAGTGAATCTGTAAATCAGCAACAATCTTCATCTCATTAGAAATTTAAGAAAGCTAATTCTTTGTTCAAAGAGACGAAGACAATAGTTGGCTTCGCCTTAGTTAAAAAGCTAATTCGCTTAATAAAGATTATTCTTTTTATTACTTTTGAGAACATAGACATAATAGCATTGCCTGTCTCTAACGAGATTCATAAGCCAATAGCTTTGGCTAAAAACCAGAAAATAAAGCCACCAACCCCCCATAAAGGCAGACTTAAAAAGCTAGTATAGCCACTAATAGAATATTTTTTATAAACCCAAAGCTTTTTATTCAAAATTTTATTATAAATCCAGCCTAAAAAATACTCGGCAAAAGTGCCGACAACAGCATAAACTAAAAACAAAACCCAAATTTTAATTCCCTCGAAATAGGACAGGACTGCAATCGGCAATAAAGGCACCGTCACAAGAGCCAAGTATTCGCTCCAGCGAAATCTTTTGGTTTTTCTGCCGTATAGATAAACCAGCCAAAAGCCAAAAAGGCTAACAGGAATTGAAACCAAAGCAAGGGTAAGCAAAAAATTGGTATTCATATAAAAAAATTATACCACAACTGCAAGCGCCCCTGAAAAGAATCACTAACCAAAAACTAATCCCTGCCAGAAGCCAGCAAGCGCCTTTGGCGGAAACTCCAACCAGTATCCCTGAGCAGAATCGAACTGCTATCTCAACCTCCGGAGGGTTGCGTTTTGTCCATTAAACTACAGGGACATCAAAACTTTGCCATCTTTGATTTTTCTGCTCCTTTCTGGTCAATAATAATTAAAGCATGAAAATCCTGATACAGCCGATAATCTTTAGGCAAATTTTTTTCAAATAAATTCTTTAAATAATCATAGGTTAAATTTTTCGCCAAACGATGTTTTTTTACCCAGCGGCGAGTGTATTCATCAATAACAAAACTTGGTTTATCGCAACCGTAGAGCAAAATTGAATCAGCAGTTTCCGGGCCAATACCATAAAGCGAGAGCAGTTTTTTTCTCGCGACAATTAAATCTTCTTTTAAAAAACCTTTTAAGCCGGCATAGTCTTTGATTAAAAAAGAACATAAATCCTTTAATCGTTTGGACTTAACGATATAAAACCCGGCTGGTTTAATTAACTTTGCTAAAAATTTTTCTTTTAGTCCGACAATTTTCTTAATTGACAGAACGTCGATCCGATCTAAATTTTTCAGAGCCAACTCGGCATTATGCCAGGTGGTTCTTTGGGTTAAAACTGCGCTAATTATAATAATCTCTTTTTGTTTTAGGGTTTTATTCCGAGCGCACCAGTTCGGCCAATACCCAACTGGCTGGTCATATTGATTAAGAAGTTTTTGATAAAGCGAATAAATCCTGTTTTTCATCTCTGATTAAAACAAACTATAATACAGCCCCAAGCCGCCGCCAACCAGTAAAATTCCTATTAAAGCCAAAACAACTGGTTTTGAGATTGAAATCAGCTGATGGCGATAATCAGGATATTTTTTCTTAAGTTTAATAAACATCAAAACTACGAAAATAGAATCAGTGCTTATCAAAACCGAACCCAAAACGCCCATCACCTGGACAAAGTTGTTGATTCCGATAAAAAACAAACCTAAAGGCAAAAGCGCCACTGCTGCTTTTGAGCCTAACTTGCCAAAATTAAAATCTTTAGCAAAAGTCTGGACCGTATTAATGCCAAAAGCCAGATAAGAAGTCATAATCTCCAAAAACGCCAGCAAGATTCCGGCATAAACCCAAAAAGCGGGCAGAACCGAAGTTAAGCCGCTGATCGCTTCCTCTGAAGTTTTAGCTCCGCTGGCGCCGAAGATAGACAAAGAAAAAAATAGGTAAACCAAAGCCGGAATCAAGGTGCCAACAATAATCACCGGTTTGATTAAATTAATTTTTTGATGCTCAATTTTCAGCAGATTAACTATCTCCGGAATCACCATTGAGCCGATTAGGGCGTACAAGAACAACCCATAAGGAAAGAAAAATGATTCGGCCGGAGAAATGGCAAAATTAGCATAATCAATCTTTAAAAAAGCCAAACTACTAAGAATCAAAAATAAAGACAAAGTAATCGTCGTGATATAGAAATTAATTCTGGCCGAGAGTTTCAGCTTTGCCAAAACCAAGGCCGTAGCTAAAAGCCAGAAAACAAAAATAATTAACTCTTGAGCAAGTGGCAAAACCGGTTTAATTAACAGCCCCAAAAATCTTGCCCCTAAAAGCAGATAAACCAACAAGCTGCCGAACACGCCCAGAACAAAAGAGGCCGCGGCAACGATCTCCGCCTTTTTGCCCAAATAAATTCTAACATAGCCGGGGAAACGATGGCTATTGCCGGTTGCCAGAATCACTTCAGCATAGAACAGATGAAGCAAAGTAACAAAAAATCCAAATGCTGCCAGCCAAAAAACATTTGCCAGCCAACCGGCTTTCAAAAATGAGTAAGGCAAAACTAAATAGCCGGCGCCGATAATCGTGCCGACCAAAAGAAAAACCGCTTCAAAAAAGACCAGTTGTTTTTTCATGCTCTTCAGAGTCAAACCAAACTATCACTCAGCTAAGCTTAGCTGATTCAAACTCCGGCCAAAGCCCAAACTAAGCTTCAGCCAAAAACGCTTCGTCGCCTTCTCTAACGCTCTCCAAAACTTCAGCGGAAACTTTCAAGCCGATCGCATCGCCTTTTTTTGCTTTTTCCACTTGTTCGTGCTCAATCTGAATTGAGTCAACTTTTTGCGACAAACCACCGTCTTTGGTTTGAAATTCTAACGTATCGCCAACTTTCAAGGCATTATCCAGCTCTAAAATCACCACGCTGATTTTACCGTAAAGATGGGTAACTGTGCCGATTTTTTTTGCCATAAATTTTAAAAAATTGTTTCGACCTCTTATTTTAACTTATTGTTATTATTATAACAGATCTCTAAAACTCTGCTCGACCGTCTTTGTCTATCTCCTTAACTGATTTTTGAATCAGCTCAAAAGCCTGATCGGCAGTCTCCACTAACTGAAAAATTTCTAAATCTTTTGGGCTGATATACTCATTTTTTAAAAGCGTGCCCTTAAGCCAATCTATTAATGGCTGCCAATAATCCTTGCCCACCAGAATAATCGGCACGGGCTTCATCTTCTCTGTTTGAATCAGAGTGGTTAATTCTGAAAACTCATCCAGAGTGCCAAACCCGCCCGGAAAGAACACATAAGCTTCAGCCGCAAAAGCCAACATTACCTTTCGGGTGAAAAAATAATGAAAATTGATTGATTTAGTGGTGTAAGGATTGGGCTTTTGCTCATGGGGCAAGCTGATATTCAGCCCGACTGATTCAGCTCCAGCCTCTTTAGCGCCCTGATTGCCTGCCTGCATAATTCCGGCGGCTCCGCCGGTTACCACCGCAAAACCCGCTTTTCCTAACCGCTTAGCCAGCTTTCTCGCTTCTTGATAATAAAAATCATCTTCTTTCACCCGGGACGAACCAAAGATACTGGCGCTTTTTCTATAATCAGAGATCAGCTCAAACCCATCAACAAACTCAGCCATAATCCGGAAGATCCGCCAGATAATCGTGTTGCGAAAATCATAATGCTTGTTTACCATAGTATATTTTTGTTATATTTAATAAAGTATAGCACGGCCACAAAGAAAATTTCCAATTTTTAATTTCTAATAGAACCCTACTAATTTATGAATTATTACTGATAATTACCAATCAATCTTACAGTATTATTGGTGCTGATTAGTAAATTGGCAGGATACAGTAATTTAACAATCAAGCAATGAAAACAAGTGCTGGAATCCTAATCTATCGTTTTAATCAAGGAAAATTAGAAATTTTCTTAGTTCATCCTGGCGGGCCATTTTTCAAAAACAAAGACAATGGCTTTTGGTCTATTCCCAAGGGAGAAAATGGTAATGAAGATAATGACTTATTCCAAACTGCTCTAAGAGAATTAAAAGAAGAAACCGGCATCGATCTGTTTAGTCTGTCTGAAGAAAAGTTTACTAAACTCGGCTTTATTGCTTACAAAAACTACAAACAAGTTTATGCTTGGGCAATTGAATATAACCTGCCGGAAAATTTTGAAATAAAAAGCAATTTATTTGAGCTTGAGTTCAAAAAGGGCTCGGGTAAAAAATACCAGTTTCCAGAGATAGACCGAGGCGGGTTCTTCCCGGTCGAGATTGCCAAACAAAAAATCCATTCCAGCCAAAAACAATTGATTGAGAGACTGGAAGAGATAACCACTGATAAAACTCAATTCTAAACTTAACTATACTTTAACCCACTTCCATATTTTAAAGTATGAAACTGGGTTAAATCTCAAGATTTGGTTGAAGTCTAACGGGTTCAGAGTCTAAGGTCTAAGTTTAAACCCTAGCAACTAGTTCGCGATCGCGAACTAGTTGCTAGGGTTTGGTTGAGGAGTATGTCGAAAATAGATCTTGCGGTGTCGCTAACTGACTAAGACATGATAAGTGAAGAATAAGTCAAAATCCGGAAACCAATCGATTGAAATTATTTGCTGTTAGTTACCGGTTGTAGGTTATTAGTTTATCTCGTGGCTTCGTAAATTGCTTTTATCTCTGCTTCGGATAAAGCGCGGTTATAGATGCGGACTTCGTCAATGGTGCCATCAAAACGATAGCTATTTGAGCTGTCTGAACCTATATAAACATTATAATTATTTACAGCGGGTGTCACTGTTTGTAATGTAGATCTATCTAATTGCCCATTGATAAAAAGCTTAAGCTTAGAACCATCTACCGTGAAAATAACATAATACCATTGTCCTGTTGAAAGGGACGAGGAATAATCTCCTAGGTTATAATTTATACCATCCCCTATCGCACCCCTCACTGTGCCTCCGGAATAGGACCAGAAGCCATAATTGAAAGTAGTTGCGCTACCCTGAAAAGCTTTTGATAATATTGAAGAAAAAGTGGGAAACAAATCTGCCTTAATCCAAGCCCCAGTACTGAAGTTGGGCGTTATGTCCAAACTTGGGGAATCAGACGCCATCACATAGTCATCCACCCCATCAAACAACAAGCACCCTCCTTTCTTGCAGTTGGTACTGGTTTGCCAGGTTGGTCCATTGGTTAAGGTGCCAGTGTTATTGTTGCCTGAGTAATCATAAGCTGTTGTTCCTGTTCCTTCATCAAAGGTCCAGTAGCCTACTAGGCCTTTGTCTCGGGTAAATGGTCCAAGATTAAGATTAGAGCCAAGCTCAAACACTCCTGGCATTCTGCCACCATCATTAATTGCTTGGTCAGCCACCTTGTTATTAGTTGATTCCATTAAACCAGTGAGCATAAAACTGCCTCCAGTGGTATAGGTATAGTAATACTGGCTATTATTAGTTGGATCAACTGGTAATTTAGCTAAAGGAGAGCCAATCTCTAAACCAGCCAGATTAACTGGTACCCAGCCAGAGCCATTGGTTTTTCTGAGATTAGTTTCAGTGACACAAGCATAGCTATATCCAGACGGAGCTGGGGGTAAAGAATAAGAAGCACAAGAACTGCTTGTATCTGGTAAAGAGAGATAGATCTTAGTAGAAGAACCCATGACTGGATTCAGGGTTTGAGATTCATAGATAGCCAGAGAGTTGTTCAATGACCTTAAATCAGCTAAGCGCTGAGAATCTCTTGCTTTTCTTAGCTGTTCCACTGGGTTTAAAGCAATAAAACTCACACTGGCTAAGACTGCCAAGATGCCGATAACGATCAGAAGCTCGAGAAGGGTAAAGGATTGGACAGACCTAACTCTAAGAGAGAATCTCATAAAAACTTATAAATTATCTATATTTTCTTTTCCTGCTGTTTTTGCCATTCTAATAATCTCTGATGATATTCTTCTAAAGCTCG